>SEBM01000356.1 GCA_004296145.1 Flavobacterium sp. | reverse complement strand
GCCTAAACTATTATAAAACAGCACTTCTTAAAAAAAATAAAATTTTATTTTAATTTTCTTGTAACATATCGACACCAAAAGAGTCTTAATAGGGACTTTAAATTTTAATGTCAAAAGAAAAAAATAAGAAAAAAAACAAAACAACAATCATCATCAATCAAATCAAATCAATCAATTACCAAAATATGAAATTAAAATTCTTACTGTTTGCATTACTGGGTGTAATGGCAACAGCACAAGCTCAGAATTCCGGAACAGTCTCTGGGAAAATTACCGAAAAATCAAATAATGCACCGATTTCATACGCTACAGTTTCTATTAAAGACAACGGAAAAGTTGTTTCTGGCGTAAACACAGATGATAATGGTGATTTTATTATTAAAAATCTAGCTTTAAAAAGTTATACAATTGAAATTCAATATATCGGTTTCAGAAAATACGTTGGTTCTGTACTTTTAAGCGATAACAAAAAAGAAGCGACTGTAAAAGTTGCTCTTGAAGAAGAAGCTACTCAACTTAAAGGTGTAAATATTGTTGCCGAACGTTCAACAATTGAACAAAAAATAGACCGTAAAGTGGTGAATGTTGGAAAAGATTTAACTACCGCCGGAGCTTCTGCATCTGATATTATGAATAATATTCCTTCTGTGAATGTAGATCAGGATGGAAAACTTTCTCTTCGTGGAAACGATAACGTTCGTGTATTAATTGACGGAAGACCTAGTAATATTGATCCTGCGCAATTATTGAAACAAATTCCTTCGACTTCTATCAAAAAGATTGAGCTAATCACCAATCCAAGTGCGAAATACAATCCTGAAGGAATGTCTGGAATCATCAATATCATTTTGCACAAAAATGCTAATACCGGTTTTAACGGAAGTTACAGCGGAGGTATTACTTTTGGGGAAACTGCAAAATACAATCAGTCATTAGATTTGAATTACAAAACCGGAAAAGTGAACTTGTTTGGTAATGTGGGACAAAATTTCGGAACGTATTTCAATGACGGTTTTATCACAAGATTAGACGAAGATATTACACAAACACTGGACATCAAAAACGATAATGATTCTTACTTATATAAAATTGGTATGGATTATTTGATTGATGATCACAATACTTTATCTATCTACACCAACCAAAACAAATCAACAGGAAAAGGTTTTGTAAACACCGATATTGATTATAATAATGGCGATCCTGATGTTTTAAACATTTATCAGAAATCAAGATATTGGGGACCTGAAACTACAGGAACTTACAATTTGGCTTATAAACATATCTTTAAAAAAGAAGGTCATACTTTAGATTTTGAAGGAAACTACAGCAACACTAAAGAAACGCAAAATGCTGAATTTGATACTAAGACTACTGCTCCGGATAATAGTTTTCAAAATTTAATTTACAATGATTTAATTAAAGGAGACAGAAAATTAGGTACGTTTAATGTGGATTATGTAAATCCTTTAAATGAAAAAACAACTCTTGAGGCTGGTGCCGAAGCAAGGATTACGAGAACAAGTAATGATTATCTTTCAGGAAATGCTGCTATTGCACCTGCGGGTCAAATGTTAGAATATAATTATGACACAGACATTTACTCTGCTTATGTAACTTTCGGTCAGAAATACAAAAAATTCAGTTACCAATTAGGAGCACGTTTTGAAAGTTATAAAATGGCTGCTAATTCAAATTATGGTGACGTTAGAAAATTTGATGATGATTATATCACCTTATATCCGTCAGCTTACCTGACTTATAATCTGAATGATAAAAATACTTTACAATTTAGCTATAGCCGTCGTGTAGACCGCCCAAGTTTAGAGCAGACAAAACCTATTCGTGAGTTCTCTACTCCTTTGGTAACTTCATTAGGAAACCCTGACTTAAGACCTCAGTTTACAAATTCTGTCGAAGTAAATTATACCAAAACATTTGAAAAAGGAAGTTTTACAACAGGTGTTTATTTTAGAAGTATAAACGATCAGATCAGCAGAATTCTATATCCAGATACAGCCGATGCTAGTGGAGAAAAACAAATTATGTCTTTTACAAACTACGACCACAACACAGCTTACGGATTTGAAGCTTCATTCAATTATAAGATTACAAAATGGTGGGATATTTCACCATCTATTGATTTCTCAAGTATAAATCAGCAGGGAATTGTGTTTTTGTATGACAAAGCAACAAACAAAAGCAACCCGATAGACAGAAAAATTACAGTTGCTGCTTTTAATGGCCGTATGAACTCAAACTTTAAAGTAAATAAACGTTTAAGCTTTTTATTATTCGGGTTTTACAGAGGCGCAACAGATGGTTTGCAAAATAATAACCATGAAATGTACAAAATGGACATAGGTTCGCGTTATACATTGTTAGACAGCAAGATGAACATCAGTTTACGATTCAATGACGTATTTAATACAATGAAATATGCGTTTGATACTATGTATCCTTATCCTCAGGCAGGGCAGTTTACATGGGAAAGCCAAACCGTATATTTAGGATTAACATATAACTTTGGAGGTGCAAAAATCAAAAACCTGCAACGTAAACAAAGAGAAGACAACACTAATAAAGATGGTGGCGGAATGTTTTAGTCCCGTTTCTATTAGTAGATTTTAATATTTTTAATAATTTTTCTTGTAGAGAAAAGCCCTGGAGTATGCCAACTTCAGGGCTTTTTTAGTTTTATAGAATATCCAGAATCGCTCTTATTTCTTCGGGATTAGCTATTTCTGAATCTGTAGTAATAGCTGACGTATGAAAAAAAGTTTCTTCTTTTAGTTTATCTTCTAATAATTGAGCATTTGTGGATCGTAATCCTCCTCCGGGCATTATTACAATTCTGCCATCAGCCAGTTTTTGAATTTTATCTATAACTGAAATTCCTTCCAGAACATTTGCTCCTTGTCCGGAAGTCAGAATAGTTTCGAAACCACAGTCAATTATGTCTTCCAAAGATTTTTCGACATCTGCAACAACATCAAAAGCCCTGTGAAAAGTACAGGAAAGCGGATTGGCTAAATCTACCAATTCTTTGTTTTTTGCTTTATTGACAGTTTTATCCTCATTCAGGATTCCGAAAACAAAACCGTCAACTCCTAATTTTTTGAATTGTTTGATATCTTGTTTCATTTCGACAAGTTCTTCGTCAGAGTAAACAAAATCGCCACCGCGCGGTCTTATAATGACATGCATTTTAATTGATAATTCTTCGCGGACTTTTACTCCTAAAATATAATTTGGTGTTGTTCCTCCTAGTTGCATATTCTCGCACAATTCAATCCGGTCGGCGCCGCTTTGCTGAGCGATCAAGGCCGATTCGAAATTAAAACAGGCTATTTCGAGCTGATTTCTTTTCATTTTAATTTTTTGCAAGATTTGGTTTCTTATAATAATATCAAAAATAAAAAACCTGTTCAAAAACTGAACAGGTTTTAATATAATATTATGATTGAAAGATTACCACTTAATAATAGCACTTCCCCAAGTAAATCCACTACCGAAAGCTGCTAAAACCACTGTGTCCCCCGTTTTTATTTTTCCTTGTTCCCAAGCTTCAGTTAAAGCAATTGGAATTGAGGCTGCAGTTGTATTTCCATATTTCTGAATGTTGTTATACACCTGATCGTCTGACAATTTGAATTTGTTTTGAATGAATTGCGAAATTCTCAAATTCGCCTGATGCGGAATCAACATGTTAATATCAGAAACCTGTAAACCATTTGCTTCCAAACCTTCATTTATTACCTCAGCAAAACGTACAACTGCATTTTTAAATACAAATTGTCCGTTCATATACGGATAATAACTTTCGTCATTTGGATCATTATCTGCCAATATATCGGTTACCCAACGCGCTCCCATTCCCGGTGCCTGCAAAGCTAATTCTTCTGCATGCTGCCCTTCTGAATGTAAATGTGTAGATAAAATCCCTTTTGATAAATCTTCTTCACGGCTTAAAACTGCTGCTCCTGCTCCATCTCCAAAAATTACAGAAACTCCACGCCCGCGTGTTGTCATGTCTAATCCTGTTGAGTGAACTTCTGAACCAATTACCAAAATGTTTTTATACATTCCGGTTTTGATGTATTGATCTGCAACTGAAATTCCGTAGATAAAACCGGAACATTGATTTCTAACATCTAAAGCTCCAACAGTTCTTAATCCTAAATCACGTTGTACTAAAACTCCTGGTCCTGGAAAATAGTAATCAGGGCTCAATGTAGCAAAAACTACAAAATCAATATCTTCTTTGGCAACACCAGAACGTTCTATTGCAATTTTAGCTGCTTTTACTCCCATAGAAGTTGTAGTATCTTCTCCGCGAATAATGTGTCGACGCTCCTGAATACCAGTTCGTTCCTGAATCCATTCATCATTGGTATCAATTATCTTAGACAAATCATCGTTTGTCACAACATTTGAAGGAACATAATATCCTAAGCCAGCTATTTTTGAATGATACATATCTTTTTATTATTTGTTAAAAAATTGGATTGCAAATTTAAGTATACTTTAAAAT
>SEBM01000355.1 GCA_004296145.1 Flavobacterium sp. | reverse complement strand
ACTTTTAAAAACAAATAAAAATTTCTTGCTTTTTATTCTAAAAGTCTATATTTTACGGGCTCTTAGAGAAGATTGTTAAATTTAAATATCTCATTTTCAGATATTTAATTATTGTCTGAAAAATATCGCACTTTTTGCCCGTTGTTAAAAACTACCTCCGATTGTGAATAAGTTTGGCTTTTATTTTTGCCAACAAATGACAATCTTTGTACTCTATTGAATTAGCAAAAATTCGATACAAAAATTAAACATAAAAGCCATGTCACAAGTTGAACCAATTTTACAAGAAAATAAGAATCGTTTTGTCATTTTTCCTATCAAACACCATGATATTTGGGATTGGTATAAAAAGATGGAAGCGAGCTTTTGGACTGCAGAAGAAATTGACTTGCATCAGGATTTAAATGACTGGAATAATAAACTTTCAGATGATGAGCGTTATTTTGTAAAACACATTTTAGCATTCTTCGCTGCTTCTGACGGAATCGTAAATGAAAACCTTGCTGAGAACTTTGTAAATGAAGTGCAATATGCTGAAGCAAAATTTTTCTACGGTTTTCAAATCATGATGGAAAACATTCACAGTGAAACTTATTCTCTTCTTATTGATACCTACGTAAAAGACGAAGCAGAAAAAGATCAGTTGTTTAATGCTTTGGAAGTTTTTCCTGCGATTGGTAAAAAAGCGCAATGGGCATTAAAATGGATCGAGTCTGATTCGTTTGCCGAAAGATTGATTGCTTTTGCTGCAGTTGAAGGAATATTTTTCTCAGGTGCTTTTTGTTCTATTTTCTGGTTGAAAAAACGTGGTTTAATGCCAGGTTTGACATTTTCTAACGAATTAATTTCTCGTGATGAAGGTGTACACTGTGATTTTGCTGTGCATTTGCACAATCATCACTTGATTAACAAAGTACCAAAAGACAGAATTAAAGAAATTATTGTTGATGCCTTAGACATCGAAAGAGAATTTGTTACTGAATCTCTTCCGGTAAGTTTGATTGGTATGAACGCTACTTTAATGACGCAGTACTTAGAATTTGTTGCCGACAGGTTACTTGTAGAGTTAGGTTGCGAACGTGTTTACGGATCTGCAAACCCATTTGACTTCATGGATATGATATCCTTACAAGGTAAAACCAATTTCTTTGAAAAAAGAGTTTCAGAATATCAAAAAGCCGGAGTTATGAATAGTGGTTCAGGCGGAGATAGCGATTCTCAGAAAATTAGCTTTGATGCAGATTTTTAGCGCATAGAAATATTTTAGTGAATGCCCCAAAAAAAACACTAAAAAAAATATCAAAAATTTCAAGGTTGAATCTCTTTCCCAAATCGAGAATTCAATTATTTTAACCGACTTTCAATTTGTTTTTCAAATTGGAACTGGGTAACTATTGAGAATCACGCAATTCTCAAAAAATAATAAAAAAACACACAATGTTTAAGTATTGGATTTCGTTATTCCAGTGTCTTTCATTTTTTCAATAACAATAAAAAAGTAAGCTTATGTATGTAATAAAAAGAGATGGGCGAAAAGAGCCGGTAATGTTTGATAAGATTACAGATAGAATCAAAAAATTGTGTTACGGTTTGAATGAACTCGTAGATCCTGTAAAAGTAGCCATGCGTGTTATTGAAGGATTGTATGATGGTGTTTCTACTTCAGAATTAGATAATCTTGCTGCAGAAACTGCTGCTTCTATGACTATCGCACATCCTGATTATGCTCAATTAGCTGCTCGTATTGCCATTTCTAACTTACATTCTAATACAACAAAATCGTTCTCAGAAACGATGTCAGACATGTATCATTATGTGAATCCAAGAACAGGAAAAGAAGCTCCTTTATTGGCAGATGATGTTTACGAAGTAATTAAAAATAATTCTCAGGTTCTGGATTCAACAATCATTTATAATCGTGATTTTAACTACGATTATTTTGGATTTAAAACTTTGGAACGTTCTTATTTATTAAAAATAAACGGGAAAATTGTTGAGCGTCCGCAACATATGTTAATGCGTGTTTCTGTAGGAATTCACAAAGATGATATTGCTTCTGCAATTGAAACATATGAGTTGATGTCTAAAAAATTCTTTACGCACGCAACGCCAACATTATTTAATTCAGGAACTCCAAAACCTCAAATGTCATCTTGTTTCTTGTTAACAATGAAAGATGATAGTATTGATGGTATTTATGATACATTAAAACAAACAGCAAAAATTTCGCAATCTGCGGGAGGAATTGGTTTAGCTATTCACAATGTGAGAGCAACAGGTTCTTATATCAGCGGAACAAACGGAACTTCAAACGGAATTGTTCCGATGTTACGTGTGTATGATATGACAGCTCGTTATGTTGACCAGGGTGGAGGAAAACGTAAAGGAAGTTTTGCCATGTACATCGAGCCTTGGCATGCTGATATTTTTGATTTCCTTGATTTGAGAAAAAACCACGGTAAAGAAGAAATGAGAACCCGTGATTTATTTCTTGGAATGTGGATTCCGGATTTATTCATGAAAAGAGTTCAGGAAGATTCAACATGGACTTTAATGTGTCCTAACGAATGTCCTGGATTATCAGAAGTTCACAGTGAAGAATTTGATGCTTTATATTTAGGATACGAAGCTGCTGGAAAAGGAAGAAAAACGATTAAGGCCAGAGAGATCTGGGAAAAAATCCTTGAATCTCAGGTAGAAACAGGACTTCCATATATGTTGTATAAAGATGCGGCAAACCGTAAATCAAACCAAAAGAATTTAGGAACAATCCGTTCATCAAACTTATGTACTGAAATTATTGAGTACACATCTCCGGATGAAGTTGCGGTTTGTAACCTGGCTTCGATTTCGTTACCAATGTTTGTTGAGAACGGAAAATTCGATCACCAAAAATTATTTGACGTTACAAAACGTGTAACTTATAATCTTAACAGAGTAATTGACAGAAATTACTATCCTGTAAAAGAAGCAGAAAATTCTAACGTTCGTCACAGACCAATTGGTTTGGGAGTTCAAGGTTTGGCTGATGCTTTTATCATGTTAAGAATGCCGTTTACAAGCGACGAAGCAAAACAACTGAATCACGAAATTTTCGAAACTTTATACTTTGCTGCCGTTACTGCTTCTATGGAATTGGCAAAAGTAGAAGGACCATATTCTACATTTGAAGGATCTCCAATGTCAAAAGGAGAATTCCAATACAATATGTGGGGAATGAAAGACGAAGAATTATCAGGACGTTGGAACTGGGCATCTTTGCGTAAAGAAGTTATGGAACATGGAGTTCGTAACTCATTATTGGTTGCGCCAATGCCAACAGCATCTACTTCTCAGATTTTAGGAAACAACGAAGCTTTTGAGCCTTATACTTCTAACATCTATACAAGAAGAACACTTTCTGGAGAATTCATCGTTGTAAACAAACATTTATTAGAAGACTTAGTAAAACTAGGAATCTGGAACGAATCATTGAAACAGGAAATTATGCGTCATAACGGATCTGTTCAAAACATAAAAGGAATTCCGGATGATATCAAAGAACTGTACAAAACAGTTTGGGAAATGTCTATGAAAGATATCTTAGATATGTCACGTCAAAGAGGTTACTTTATTGACCAGTCTCAATCTTTGAACTTGTTCATGCAGGATGCTAATTTCTCTAAACTGACTTCTATGCACTTTTATGCATGGCAATCAGGTTTAAAAACAGGAATGTATTATCTAAGAACTAAATCTGCGGTAGACGCGATTAAATTCACGTTAAACAACGATAAAAAAGAAGAAACTGCACCAGTAGCATCAACTTTAGTTCAGGAAACAGAACCAATCAGTGTTGAAGATTATAAAGCAATGCTATTAAAAGCACAAGCAGCAGATCCTGAGGATTGCGAAATGTGTGGAAGTTAAAAAATTAACTATGATATTATAAAAAAGGGAGTGTTTTATCTTCCTTTTTTTATGAGTTGGATATAAAAATAAATTTATATTAAACTTATAATAAAATAAAATTTAATCAATTTGCGCAGTTAAAATATAAGTTGTATTTTTGGTAAAATAAAAAAGCTCAACGTACCAGGTTGAGCTTTTTATAAGGTCGTTCTTTGAAATATTTGATGCATTACAAAAAAACGTAAATTTAAAATGTTTTACAAAAGTAATTTTTTTCCGGAATATACACAAGGTGTGAAATCCGATTTTTTAGAAGAATTTTTAGGAAAATCTTATGAGGCTATTAAAAATGGGGCTTCCCAAGCTTTAATGCAAATTATTAAATTTCCTGATGAGTACGATTTCAGGAATGCAAAACCAGTTAGAATAAGTAGTTTAGTTAAGCGAGAGTTTATTAAAATGCTTAGTATAAATGAAGGATTGAGAAAGAAAATCAGTCGATTTAAAAGTCATGGAGTTGATTATTTTCTAATTGAAGGTAAATTTTTAGTCTGTTTGAAGAAAATAGATAAAAAGGGAAGAGTAAGTAGTTTTTATTCTAAAAGATTTAAAACTATATTAAATGGTGAGGAAAAAGTTCCTTATTC
>SEBM01000354.1 GCA_004296145.1 Flavobacterium sp. | reverse complement strand
AATTAAGGCTTTATATATTTAAAAAAATTAAGCTAACTGAAAAAAAACGATAAAAACAATCGCAATTAAAGCTAAAAAGATTCCGATGAAGTTAATTTTGGATAATTTTTCTTTGAAAAAAAGCAGGCCGATAAAACTTCCGAGAACTATAACTCCCATATTCATTCCTGCAAAAACGGTTGATGGATTTTCTGAAAATGCTTTGTGTGCTTTCAGATAAAATAAAATATTTCCGAAATTAAAAAGTCCGACCAAAGCTCCAAAAAGAAGGTTTATAAATTTAAACTGAGCTTTCTTTACAGCAATTTCATACACCGCAATTAATAATCCAATTATCAGCGCAATACAAAAAACTACAAATAACGAAGTTGGATATGGCAAAGTGGTATAAAGGGCTATTTGCTTGAAAAGAATATCAATAATCCCAAAACCTAATAACACAATTGCCGGATAAATCCATTTGTTCTGTGTGTTTCCAGATTGCTTTTTCAAAATGAACAAAAGCGCTGTAAAACCAATTAAAAGACCGATAACTTTATAAGTATTAAATTCTTCCTTAAAAATAAACCAGGCGGCAAGAATCGGAATAAAAAGAGACAAACGCTGTGCTGCATCTGTTTTTACGATTCCCATATGTTTTATGGAAGCCACTAAAAACAAGAAAACAACAGGCAATAAAACACCTATGGAAGAATAAATAATCCACGGAGAACTGGCACTTACTTCACCTAAATCCGGACTAAAAGTAAAATAACAAAGTAGCAATGCAAATACGTAATTGAAGGCCACAATCTGTGTTGGATTGGTATTGTATTTTCTGGTGATTTTGAAAATAACACCAACAACTACACTGCAAATAATACTTAAAATAAGGAATAACATAAAGGGATAATTTTGATTGCAAAAATAGTGTTTCTCTATTTCTTACTTTCATTTTAAACAAAAAACAAACCCAACAAATCCTAAAATCTGTTGGGTTTTATAAATTCTAAAAGATTTCTATAATTTGCTAATGTAGCTTCCGTACGTATCTTTAAACTGATGTCCGTTTGCAAAACGGTCTTTACTTAATTTTCTGTACTCTACTAATCCCCACAAAATAAATTCTTTTACAAAGTATTGGTCTTTTTTATCTAATTGTGGCTGATATTTTTTTACCAAAACATCAAGTGGAGTTACTTCATCTAATATGGCCTGATATTCAGCATCTGAGCAATCGTCTAATAATTCGAAACCGCTTTCTGCAAAAAACCATTCAATTAAATCTGTGTAAGGTGTTTTCTCTCCCGGTTTTTCCAGTTTTTCAATTTTTGGAAAATACTCTGAAAACAAAGTTCGAATCGCAGATCCGATAAGGGTTTGCGCCACAGAAGCTGCTCCCTCCTGTTCTCCTTCATAAACCAATTCTACTTTTCCTGTAATAGCCGGAATAATTCCGATAAAATCAGACAAACGCAAAGTTGTTTTTTCAACACCGGAAATAAGTGCACGACGTTCTGCCGTACTAATTAAATTTTCAAAAGCTGTAATACTCATTCTCGCACTTACACCACTTTTGTTATCAATATATTCGCTTTCACGAGCTTCAAAACTTATTTGTTCTAAAATATCTTTCGCTAGACTTGGCACATAAACCACATCATTTTGATTTTGATCTAATTTCGCTTCCTGCTCTGTAATTGTTCTTGCAATTTTTACAGTTTCAGGATAATGCGTCAAAATCTGAGAACCAATTCTGTCTTTTAAAGGTGTAACTATACTTCCTCTGTTGGTATAATCTTCGGGATTTGCAGTAAATATAAATTGCATATCCAGCGGCATTCTCAATTTAAATCCACGAATCTGAATATCACCTTCCTGCAAAATATTGAACAATGCTACCTGAATTCTTGCTTGTAAATCGGGTAATTCGTTGATTACAAAAATACAACGGTTTGCTCTCGGAATCATTCCGAAATGAATTACACGATCGTCTGCATATGATAATTTTAAATTTGCTGCTTTGATCGGATCAACATCACCAATTAAATCGGCAACGGTTACATCAGGAGTCGCCAGTTTTTCAAAAAAACGTTCACTTCTGTGTAACCACGAAATTGGTGTGTCATCACCTTTTTCTTCAATAAGATCTTTTGCCAGACGTGAAATCGGATTTAACGGATCATCATTAATTTCAGAACCGGAAACAAACGGAATATATTCATCCAGCAATTCGATCATTTTTCTGGCCAAACGTGTTTTTGCCTGACCGCGAAGTCCTAATAAATTGATATTGTGACGAGAAAGAATCGCTCTTTCTAATTCCGGAATTACCGTATTTTCAAATCCGTGAACGCCTTCAAAAACAGGTTTCCCGCTTTTTATTTTCTCACGAAGATTTTCTCGCAATTCGTCCTTGATAGATTTGGTTTTATATCCTGAGGCTTTTAACTGACCTAATGTGTTTATATTTTTAATTTCCATTTTATTAATTTAAAAATTGAAAGATTTTTGAACCTT
Organism: Flavobacterium sp.; assembly: GCA_004296145.1. Classification (GTDB taxonomy): domain Bacteria; phylum Bacteroidota; class Bacteroidia; order Flavobacteriales; family Flavobacteriaceae; genus Flavobacterium. The sequence goes on along the minus strand of SEBM01000354.1, from coordinate 2,047 downwards.
CTTTTTATATTTTGTTGTGTTATATTTTTCCCGGAGATTTAGCTGATTTGTCATGTGTCAGACGCACTGCCGTGCGTCTCTACGAAAACCTTTGTCGCTCTGCAACTTTGAACCTTTGTTCCTTTTCTAAAAAAAAACTTAGTATCTTAGAATCTTAGCAACTTAGAACCTTTTATTTAATCCTCTTTTTCCTATTCGTTTCATAATCTTCAAAAATCATTTCGCCCAAACCTTTAAGTCCGGTATAAAATGCTTTTCCCTGATTGGCTTCTGTAAAATGATTTACAAAACGCTGTAAATAAGGATCGTTTGCAATCATAAAAGTCGTAATCGGAATATGTAATTTTCTGGCCTGTTGCGCCTGTGTATAACATTTGTCTACAATATATTCGTCAAGACCGTTGCTGTTCATATAATAAGAACCATCGCGTTCGCGCACGCAACTTGGTTTTCCGTCGGTAATCATAAAAATCTGTTTGTTGGTATTTCGCTTTCTGCGCAAGATATCCATTGCCAATTGTAAACCGGCAACTGTATTGGTATGATAAGGACCGACTTGCAAATACGGTAAATCTTTAATTGGAATTGTCCATGCGTCATTCCCAAAAACCAAAATATCCAATGTATCTTTTGGGTAACGAGTTGTAATTAATTCTGCTAACGCCATTGCCACTTTTTTGGCTGGCGTGATTCTGTCTTCTCCGTACAAAATCATACTGTGGCTAATATCAATCATCAAAACCGTACTCATTTGTGCTTTGTACTGCGTTTCTTCGACAACCAAATCATTTTCGGTCAGTTTAAAACCATCAACACCATTATTGATTTGAGCGTTTCTAAGACTTTCCGTAAGGGAAATTCTTTCTAAACCATCTCCAAAATTAAATTCGCGGAATTCACCCGTATGTTCGTCTCCATTTCCAGCATGTTTGGTTTTATGGTTTCCGTTACCCGAACGTTTCAGGTTTCCGAAAATCTGATCTAAAGCTTGTTGCCTGATGGCACGTTCTGTTTTAGCAGTGATTCCAAAACCTGGTGTTCCGTCGTCTTTTGCTTCGTCTTTTATGTAACCTTTCTTTTTTAAATCTTCGATAAAATCATCGATTGTGTAGTTCTCGTCGGTAAGTTTATATTCTTTATCCAACTCCCGAAGCCAGTCTATAGCTTCATCAAAATCGCCCGAAGTATGGGTGATTAGCTCTTTGAAAATGCCAAAAAGTTTTTCAAACGGAGACTGAAACGGAGCTTCGTAAGTCTTAAAATAAAAACCTTTTTTTAATTCGTTTTTCATAATCCTAAAATTACACTATTTTAGAATTATGAAAAAAGAAACGTTTATTAATTTTTAGTTAAAATATCGAGGCAAAATCTAAGGTTAACACTGTTAAATATAATAATTATTCAAACTTTCCGTCAACATAAAACCAAGCTCCATTTTCTAATTTAAAGGTTGAAAACTCATAATGTGTCTGTGGTTTATTTTCAGCATCCAAAAAATAAGCTTTAAATTCTACGGTGTTTTCTGTAAAGCTCAAAATTTCCAGTTTTTGCCATTTATTAGCGATTGCCCATTTTAATATTTCTGCTTTCGAATAATATTTTCTTTCAGAGATATGAGTTGTTTCTAATAAATAATCTGCATTTTGTGTGGCATACGCCGAATATCTGGATCGCATTAAAGCCAATGCAGAAGGTGCTTTTTGATTATTCTGAAGATATAATCCACAACAATTTTCAAACAATAAACCCGTATCGCAAAAGCATTTTTTATTCTCCATCAACTTGTTCTTCTCCGTTGATTTTTACATGAAGCTGGTTCAGTAAAACCTGATAACGGCTTATTTCTCTCAAATCTTCATCTTCTTCTGCAAAATCAAGTAATTCGTCTAGTTGTTCATTTACTTCAAGTAATTTATTATTAGCTTCTCTGTTGTTTTTAGCGGCGATTAAATCTATAATTTCCTGTACGCTTACTTTTAAATCTTCAAATTTTGTATTCATGTTTATTTTGTTATTTTTTGTTTCATGTTTCATGTTTCATGTTCCA
>SEBM01000353.1 GCA_004296145.1 Flavobacterium sp. | reverse complement strand
ATTTAAAAGTGGCTCAGGAATTATTTGACGGAAAATTAAATTCTGAAAGTGATGTCCTGCAAGCTAAATCTGAAGTAAATAAAGCGCAGTCACAATTAAGTAAAGTTCAGGAAACTTATAAAATTTACAATATAAAAGCAGGTTCGATTTACGAAGTAACCGCTCCGATAAGTGGTTTTATCATTCAAAAAAGTATTAATCAGGATATGCTTTTGAGAAATGACCGTTCTGAAAATATTTTTGATATCGCCGAAATAAGTGAAGTTTGGGCAATGGCCAATATTAATGAAATTGATATTAATAAAGTAAAACTTGGAACCAGTGCAGCCGTAACCACTTTAAGTTATCCTGATAAGGTTTTTAATGGCAAAGTAGACAAAATTTATAATGTTATTGATCCTGAAACAAAAGCCATGCAGGCACGTATCAAACTGAGTAATCCCGGTTATATGCTAAAACCGGATATGAATGCTAATATCAAATTATCTTTTAATGAAAATCAATCGATGATTGCAGTTCCGAGTAAAGCAATCGTTTTTGATAAAAGTAAAAATTTTGTAGTGGTTTATAAAGACCGTAATAATATAGAAACCAGACAAGTTGAAGTATACAGAGTTGTTGGTGATACAACTTATATCTCTGGGGGATTAAAAGAAAATGAGAAAGTGATTACCAATAATCAACTGTTTATTTATGGTGCTTTAAACAACTAAGACATGAACAAATTCATAAAAAATATTATTGCTTTTTCACTTAAGAATAAAGCATTTACTTTCTTTTGGGTCGGATTACTGGCTGTTGCAGGATTTATTTCCTTTAAAAATATGCCAATCGATGCTTTCCCAGACGTAACAAATACACAGATTATTATCATTACACAATGGAATGGGAAAAGTGCTGAAGAAGTAGAACGTTTTGTAACGTCACCAATAGAAATTTCGATGAACTCGGTGCAAAAAAAGACTAGCGTACGAAGCATCACAATGTTTGGCTTGTCTGTAATAAAAATCATTTTTGATGACGGTGTTGATGATACATTTGCACGTTTTCAGGTCAATAATTTATTAAAAAATGTTTCACTTCCGGAAGATGTTGAACCAGATGTACAGCCGCCTTACGGACCAACGGGAGAAATTTTCAGATATATTGTAAAAAGCGACAGCAGAGACAGTCGTGAATTGCTTACATACCAAAACTGGGTTATAGACAAACAACTTCGCGCACTTCCAGGTGTTGCCGATTTAAATGTTTTTGGAGGACAAACTAAAACGTACGAAGTTGGTGTTGACCCGATAAAACTGGCTAAATATAATATTACTCCATTACAAGTTTATAATGCTGTAAATGCAGGAAACTTAAATGTTGGTGGTGATGTAATTGAGAAAAACGGTCAGGCGTTTGTTGTTCGTGGTGTCGGGTTATTAAAATCTACAGAAGACATTGGAAATATTATTGTTGATGATGCGCACGGAAATCCGATTTTGGTTAAAAATGTGGCAGACGTTTACGAAAGTTCAATGCCGAGAGTTGGTCAGACTGGTTTAGGAAAAAATGATGATGCTGTAGAAGGAATTGTAGTAATGCGTAAAGGGGAAAACCCACAGGAAACGCTTGCTTTGATCAAAGCAAAAATTAAAGATTTAAATGAAAACATTCTTCCGAAAGACATAAAAATCCAGACTTTTTACGATCGTGATAATCTAATGAATTTTACGACCGAAACGGTTATGCACAATTTATTTGAAGGTATCATACTGGTAACTTGTGTTGTATTCTTATTTATGGCAGACTGGAGAACAACTTTTACAGTTTCTATCGTAATTCCGTTGTCTCTTTTATTTGCATTTTTATGTCTTAAAATGATGGGAATGAGCGCAAACTTATTGAGTTTGGGTGCGGTCGATTTTGGAATTATTATTGATGGTGCGGTGGTAATGGTCGAAGGATTATTTGTGGTTTTGGATCACCGCGCACATCAATTAGGAATGACTGCTTTTAATAAAATTGCAAAGGGAAGTCTGATTAAGAAAACAGGAACTGAAATGGGTAAAGCTATTTTCTTTTCAAAATTAATTATCATTACAGCGCTATTACCAATTTTCTCATTCCAGAAAGTAGAAGGAAAAATGTTTTCTCCGCTCGCCTTTACATTAGGTTTTGCCTTAATGGGAGCGCTAATTTTTACCTTGACATTGGTTCCGGTTTTGTCACACATTCTTTTGAATAAAAATGTAAAAGAAAAAAATAATTCGTTTGTAAACTTTTGGGACCGAATTGTAAGTAAAGGATTTGCATGGACATTTAAACATAAAACTAAAACATTAATTGCTTCAATAGCTTTAATAGCAACGGTTTTCTTTTCTGCTTCTTTTTTAGGAACTGAATTTTTACCACAATTAAATGAAGGTGCTTTATGGGTAACGGCAGAATTACCAATGAGTACTTCTCTTTCTGAGAGTGTCAAAACTGCAGCGATGATCAGAAAAGATCTGGAAACTTTTCCGGAGGTAAAAAATGTTTTATCGCAAACCGGACGAAGCAATGACGGAACGGATCCGAATGGTTTTGGGTTTATTCAGCTTCAGGTTGATTTGAAACCAAAATCAGAATGGACTAGAAAAATCAGCATGGACGATCTGATTAATGAAATGGATAACAAATTAAAGGTACATCAGGGAATAAACTATAATTATTCGCAGCCGGTAATTGATAACGTAGCCGAATCTGTTGCAGGATTTAAGGCATCAAATGCAGTGAAAATTTACGGTGATGATCTTAATAAACTGGATGATCTTGCTAATAAAGTTTTGACAGAAATAAAAGATATTCCGGGAATAAAAGATGCCGGAATCCTCAGAAATGTTGGTCAGCCGGAAATCAGTGTTATTTTGGACAGAGAAAAAATGGCGGCTTACGGGGTAACTTTAAGCGATGCTCAGGCTGTTTTAGAACTTGCCTTTGGAGGAAAAACGGCAACAGAGAAATACGAAGACGAGAAAAAATTTGATGTCAGGGTGCGTTTTTCTAAAGAGTACAGAAAGGATGAAAAAGATTTAGCTGAGATAAAAGTGCCAACAATCAGCGGTATTAAAATTCCACTTAAAGAAATCTGCGATATCAAAACGATCACAGGTCCGGCATTTATCTACAGAGACAATACAAAACGTTTTATTGGAGTAAAATTTTCTGTTCGTGATCGTGATTTAGGAAGTACAATCGCCGAAGCTCAAGCAAAAGTAAACAAAATGAAACTGCCATCTGGTTACACCACAGGCTGGACAGGAGAATTTGAAAACCAGGTTCGTGCGAGTGCACGTCTGGCACAGGTTGTACCAATCAGTTTAATCGGGATTTTTGTTTTATTGTTTATTTTATTTGGCAATTTTAAAGATTCTTTACTGGTTTTAGCAAACGTACCTTTTGCAATTATTGGAGGAATTATAGCATTACACATGACCGGAATGAACTTTGGAATTTCTGCAGGAGTTGGTTTTATTGCCTTACTCGGAATTTGTATTCAGAACGGAGTAATCTTAATATCTGAATTTCATCATAACTTAAAAGCAAAGTTTTCGCTCGAAGAATCTATTTTTATGGGAGTAAAAGCAAGAACAAGAGCTGTAGTGATGACTGCATTAATGGCATCAATTGGTTTATTGCCGGCAGCAATTTCAACAGGAATTGGTTCCGAATCTCAAAAACCACTTGCTATTGTAATTATTGGAGGACTTATGACAGCAACGGTTTTAACCTTATTGGTATTTCCGATTTTGTTTTGGATTTTTAATCGCAAAAAACACGTTCCTATCGACTAGGGATTAAAAATATAATTAATTTGGTTAAATTAATTTGGTTTGGCTTGTAAAGAAAAAGCATCATTTAAAAATGATGCTTTTTTGTGTTTATTACTGTTTTAAAAAACCTGTAAATAAAAAAAACGGTCTTCTGCTCATGGAAGACCGTTATATACTAACTCAAACTTTTTAAATCTTATTTTAAATCTTTCAAAAGGGCAATAGCATCTGTAGCATTTGATAATTGTGCATATTTCAAAGCTGTATATCCTTTTTCATTTTTATCAGTTGGACGAGCTCCGCTAGCTAATAAAAGTTTAATAATTTCAACTTTATTGTAACGTGCAGCAGTCATTAAAGGAGACATATCGTCTGACTTTTCGTTTACATTAGCTCCGTATTCAATAAATTTTTTCACTACTTCAATATCTCCTTTACTAACTGCAACGTTTAGTGGAGTCGCGTCGTATGCTACTGATACAACTTGTTCGTTTACAACTGTTTTGTGAGTTGAAGCCATTGAAACATTTGCAAATGTTACTAAAGCTAATCCTAAATAAATAACTGAATTTTTCATAATGGGTTTGTTTGTTAAATTGATTGATAAATATTTGATTGATGATCTTTTATGTGTACAAATGTAAAAACATTTTCGGTATATTGCATTACAAGGTACTTTGTTTTAACTAACTCTTAACGTTTATTTAATAATTCCTAAATAATGCAACCTTATTTTTAAATTAACCACACATAAT
>SEBM01000014.1 GCA_004296145.1 Flavobacterium sp. | reverse complement strand
CTTGATATTTAAATCAATTTGAAAATTATTTTTTCAAAACATTATTTTAAAAAATCAGAATATGTCTATATTTGCACAAATTAACGCAACACACAAATGAAATATAAAAGAATTCTTCTAAAACTTAGCGGCGAGGCCTTGATGGGTGATTTACAATATGGTATTGACCCAAAAAGATTAGCCGAATATGCTGAGGAAATTAAACAGATCCACAGTAAAGGAGTAGAAATTGCTATTGTAATTGGAGGAGGAAATATTTTTAGAGGCGTTGCGGGTGCAAGCGCCGGTATGGATAGAGTACAAGGCGATTATATGGGAATGCTTGCTACAGTAATTAACGGAATGGCACTACAAGGTGCTCTTGAAGATAAAGGAATGAAAACCCGTCTTCAAACAGCATTAAAAATGGAATCTATTGCTGAACCTTACATCAAAAGAAGAGCAGATCGTCACCTTGAAAAAGGAAGAATTGTAATTTTTGGTGCAGGAACCGGAAACCCTTATTTTACTACAGATACTGCAGCTGTTTTAAGAGGAATCGAAATCAATGCTGATGTAATCCTAAAAGGAACACGCGTAGATGGTGTTTACGATTCTGATCCTGAAAAAAATGCTTCGGCTGTGAAATTTGATTTTATTTCTTTTGATGATGTTCTGAAAAAAGGATTAAATGTAATGGATACAACTGCTTTTACTTTAAGTCAGGAAAACAAACTACCAATTGTTGTTTTTGATATGAACAAAATTGGCAACCTGTTGAAAATCTGTGAGGGCGAAAATATAGGAACTGTAGTTAACATCTAGATCTGACAGACTTCTTAGAATGACAGACTTCCCGGATTTTTTCATTTTACATTATAAGCAAACAAAAAAAACAAAATTATATAGTTAGTATATTAGAAGTGTTGATTTTTAAACTTAAAAATTAATACTTCTAAAAATCTAAAAATCTAAAAAAAAAATGAGCGAAGAAATAGATTTTATATTAGAAAGTACAGAAGAATCAATGAATGGTTCGATTGCGCATTTAGAGAAAGAATTTCTAAATATTCGCGCAGGAAAAGCTTCTCCGGCAATGTTAGGAAGCGTTTTTGTAGATTATTACGGATCTGCAACGCCACTTTCTCAAGTGTCAAAAATCAGCGTTCCTGATGCGAGAACAATTACACTACAACCTTTTGAAAAAAACATGTTGTCTGCAATTGAAAAAGCAATTATGATCGCGAATATTGGTTTTAACCCAATGAATAACGGTGACGTTATCATCATCAGTGTACCGCCTTTGACAGAAGAGCGTCGTCGCGATTTGGCTAAACAGGCAAAATCTGAAGCTGAAGATGCAAAAATTGGTGTTCGTAACGTACGTAAAGATGCTAATACTGATATCAAAAAATTAGAAAAAGAAGGAACTTCTGAAGACGTTTGTAAATCTGCTGAAGAGGAAGTTCAGAACTTAACGAACGCTTACATTAAAAAAATTGATGAATTATTGGCTGCAAAAGAAGCTGAAATCATGAAAGTGTAACTCAATAGTCACAAAATATTAATCCGTTTAGTTAAATTGTACTAGACGGATTTTTTTTATTCTTATTTTTGCGTACCAAAATTTAACATTTTCGTTTTTGAAACTATAATCCTCTGTATGAAGCTATTTTGTTTTCTGTTTTTGTTTTTCACGCTTACCATTCAGGCGCAATTTCAAATCAACGGAATTGTAAACGACTCTAACAACAAACCTCTTCCGTTTGCCACCATAAAAACTTCAGACAGTAATAGTACCATTACAGACATTGATGGTAAATTTATTTTAAACATTTCACCCGCTACCACTTCTTTTACGGTTTCTTATGTTGGTTTTCAAACCAAAACTATTGCCATTACAGATAACAAAAAATTCTATCCTGTTGCACTTTTGCAAAAAACGGATGATTTAAAAGAAGTTGTTGTTTCTAATGAAAATCCCGCTTTGACTTTATTAAAAAAAGTAATTGCAAGCAAAAATCAAAATAACCCACAGCGAAAACTACACAGTTTTGAATACAAAACATATAATAAACTAACGGTAACTGCCAATCCTGATTCGATTGACGGCCGCATTGATACTTCGGCTTCTTATAAAAATTTAGAAAAAAAAATCATCAATGTTGATTCTTCTGATTATAAATTCAAGGAAATAATTAGCAAACAGCATTTATTTCAGACCGAAAAAATATCGCAATATCAGTTTGGAAACAATAAGCTTAAAGAAACAGTTCTTGGCACAAAAATGGCTGGTTTTAAACAACCAGTTTATGAAATTATTGCTTTTAACCTGCAGTCCATTTCTATTTATGATCCAAAATATGAATTGCTGGAAACCAAATACGAAAGTCCAATTTCGAATAACGCCCCTTTAGATTATAACTATAAATTACTGGACACTGTGAGTATAAAAGGCCGTGATACTTATATGGTTTACTTTAAGAAAAAGCAAAAAAGAAGGTCCGGTTTAGAAGGTGTTTTATATATTGACAAGGAAAATTTTGCCATTGCAAAAGCCGTGATGCGTATAAAAGGTGTTTTGGACATCAGCGGAATACATGAATTTGAATATGATCCTGCCGAAAAAATCTGGTTTCAGAGCAATACGACTTTTAAAATTGTAAAAGGGAAAAATGACGAGGATATTAAAATCCTTGGCGGAACAATTCAGTTTGATGCCGATTCGGAAGAAGATTTTGAGCCACGAAAAAAAGTAGCTTCTGATTTTACTTATTTAATTTCCCAAAGCAACAGTTTTGATGTTCATTTTAACACCAATCCGGTTATAAAAAATCCATCGCTTTATATCGAAATTAAGGATGATGCCAACAAAAAACCGGAAAGTTTCTGGGAAGCTTACCGAAAAGAAAACCTGGATTTAAAAAGCCAAAGAACGTATTTATTATTAGACAGTCTTTCTATTGAAAAAAGAGTTGAAAAACGTTTAGGAATTGGCCGTAAAATCATAAATGGCTTTTATCCGATAGGACCTATTGATCTTGACCTGAAAAAAATCATCAGTTATAATAACTACGAAGGTTTCCGATTAGGACTTGGCGGAATTACAAACGATCGTTTTTCGAGAAATTTCCGTTTGGAAGCTTATACCGCTTATGGAACTAAAGACGGGACTTTTAAATACAGTTCAGGAGCCGGCGTTTTGCTTGACAAAAGCACAAATACATGGCTGAATGCATATTACACAGATGATGTACGAGAAATTGCGAGTACGGTTTTTGCCGTAGACAAACGTGTTTTCAAAATTTATGATCCGCGTCCGATTAACATTAGTACTTTTTATGAATATTCGGGTTGGAAAACCAATCTTCAGACCAAAATTATTCCCAAGACAGAAGCTGTTTTAGAATTGTCGCGAAATTTAATTGAACCAAAATTCGATTATCTTTTTAACCTCAACGGAAAATTGTATTCGAGTTATATTATGACAACGGCAATGCTTTCTATTGTATGGGCGCCGTTTAGTGATTTTATGCAAACGCCAACCGGAAGAACAGAATCTGACAAAAGATTTCCGAGGTTTACTTTTCAGTACACGCAATCGCTGCCGGATGTAATGGAAAATGATTTTAATTTCGGAAAAATTGATTTTAAAACCGAGTATGAAAAGAAATACCTGAACGGTCAGAAAACAAGTTTATTATTGCAGGGAGGATATGCTTTTGGCGATGTTCCTATCACCCATTTATACAATACGGCACCAAACAACTTAACTAAAGAAACTGTTGTTCAGCGTATTACTTTTGCAGGCAGAAATGCTTTTGAAACCATGTATTTTAATGAATTTTTCTCAAGTCAGTATCTTTTCTTCCAAATCAAACATGGTTTTGACCGAATTACTCTTTTCAGAAAAGTGCGCCCATCGTTGGTATTAGTAACACGAATGGTTTGGGGAAATATGGAAAAACCGGAACAACATGTTGGCCCGGTTTACAAAACTTTAGATAAAGGTTTCTTTGAATCGGGAATCGAGCTAAATAAAATCTACAAAGGAATTGGTCTTGGCGGATTCTACCGTTACGGACCCAATCAGTTAGAGCGATTTGACGATAATATTGCGGTTAAGATTTCTTATGTTCTTGATTTGGGACTTTAGGTTAAAGACGATTTTAAATTCAATATTCAAGGAATCGGTATAGACGATTTTCTCAAAGTTGTGTCATTTCGACGTAAGGAGAAATCACATAAAGTTATTCCGGTTTTATTACTGCATTATACATTGTCGAATTACTAGTGTGATTTCTCCTTACGTCGAAATGACACAAATACCAACAATCCTAAACGTAAAAATTCAAAACAGATATAATCCAAAACGCATTAATTCATAACGTATTAATTCAAAACAAAAAAAATCCAAATTCCAATTTTTGTTGGAATTTGGATTTTTTAAATTAAGTATAAAATTATTACGGTTTAAGAATCAAAACCGAAGGTGTATTATTTAACCACGTGCTTTGTGATTCGATTAGTTTTTTCCAGCTGTCCAAACTAATGATCATCAGGTTTTGGGTTTCTAAAAATTCTTTTTTAATCGTTCTGTCATTCATAATCATAATATGATTTGGAGCAATTTGTTCTATAGAACGTATGGTTTCCTGAATTTCACGTGTACTTTTTACTTCTCCGCTGGCATCGAGAACTGTAATCTGTGAACCATTATTATTTATTAATTTTTTAGCATATTCAATTAAGAAACCATCTTCTTTACTAAATACCGGCATAAAAATCTGGTCTACTTCTTCTAAATCTTTATCAATAAAAATCCCCACCGGCATTTTACTTTTCGTAATGATATGACGCGTTCTTTCATCAAAAGGAGAATTTTCGAACAATCCTTCTTTTCCTGTAAATTTATCAATCAGACGATCCGGATTGACAATTCTTGTCGTAAAACCAAGGATTTTTCCAAGTAATGTCCCATCAAAAATAGACTGTCCTAAACCGACTAATAATAAATCATATTCACCTTGATTTGCAGTATCAATAATATCGGTATCAATATCATTTGAGACTTTAAAAAGACTAACCATATTCTGGTTTAGTTTCTCTGATTCCTGAATAACGGGAACCAGCATTTTGCGTTCATGTTCTTTGACATCAAATGAATGCACTTCTGTACTCAAAGACAAATGCATCGCTGTAACTATAGAATTATCCGGCTGTTTTTTGACTAAGCTATTAGCAATTTTCAACAACTTTTTGCCTTTTTCAGGAGTTCCAAAAGAAAGTAAAATTTTGTATTTGCTTTTATTTCCAATTTCCTGCGGAATAGCCGTTGCTTTATCTTTAAAAACCCAACCTATAAAATCTAATGCCGGACCAGTCATAAAAGTAGTTATCAAAGCCATAATAACCATCATCGTAAAGATTTCTGTTGAAAGAACTCCTAAATCGTAACCGATATTTAAAACTACCAATTCCATTAAACCTCTGGTATTCATCAAAGCTCCGATGGCTAAACTGTCTTTCCAGTTTTGTCCGACAAATTTGGCAGCCAAAGCACTTCCAAAAAATTTACCGGCAACGGCAACGGCAATAATTAATCCTGTTATTTTCCATAAATAAGGATCATTCAATAAACCGATTTGTGTACGCAAACCTGTAAATACAAAGAACAATGGTAATAAAACGATAATCGAAACGTCTTCTACTTTTTCAATAAAAATATTTCTGAATTTGTTGTTTTCCGGCATGATTGCCCCAGCTAAGAAAGCGCCAAACAAAGCATGAATTCCGATAAGCTCGGCAGCATAAGCCGAGAACAAAAGTGTAATAAAGAAAATAGCAACAACCGGTTTGTTCAGACTTTCTCTTGTGGAATTTAAGTCTCCAACTCTTTTTAAGAAAGGACGAACTATTTTTAGCATGATAATGACATACAAAATAGCCAAACCAATTACATATAAAGCACTTGTAAACGAACCTGCTTTTACAATTGCAATTACAACCGCCAATATACACCAGGCCGTAATATCATCTGCAGCGGCGCAGGTTATGGCAATAGTTCCTAGTTTTGTTTTTTGCATGCCTCTTTCCTGTACGATTCTGGCCAAAACCGGAAATGCCGTTATACTCATGGCGATTCCCATAAATAATCCGAAAGAAGAAAATTCAACTCCGATTGGCGCAAATGTATGATAGATGAAATAAGCCAAACTTAAACCTAAAGCAAACGGAATCACAATACTGGCGTGACTAATAACCACAGCATCGTGAGCTTTGTTTTTTAGAACTTTAAGATCTAATTCCATTCCGATTACGAACATGAAAAGTATCAAACCAATCTGGCTTAAAAACTGAAGATTTCCTAAAGATTCTTTTGGAAATAAAGCGGCTGAAAATTCAGGAAAATACATTCCGACCAAAGAGGGTCCTAACACAATTCCTGCAATCATTTCTCCGATTACAGATGGCTGTCCGATTTTTCTAAAAAACCATCCAAACAAACGGGCAACCAAAATAATCGTTACAATCTGAGCCAGTAAAATAGCCAATGGATGCTGTAAATTCTCAACCATAGAATGAAGGAAGTCATTCCAGTGATTGCTTTCTATTTTTTTCTTAACGATTTCACGACCAACTTCCAGCGAAGCGCCTTTTGAAATCACCCAATATATTAAAGCAGTAAAACCACCAATAACGCTAACGTAAAACAAGGAGTTCTTAATGTTATTCATAACCTGTTTATTAAATTTGTGGAGCAAATATCTAAACTGATCTTTACGTGAAAAAGAAATATTAAACCTAATTTCTAATCTATGTAACAAGTACGGAAAATTTTGTAATAAGTTAGATTTTTACCTTTTTCAGAAAGTCAGCACGGTAGGTTTCGCTTAATAAAAGTGTACTGTTTTTATTATTTTCTTCTAAATGATGCAGCACAATTTCATTATGATTAAAGAATTTGATTGCTTTTACGGCAACAATTTCTTTTTTGTTTACACGGCAAAAATCGGCTTCGGGCAATTCGCTTAAAAGCGTATCAAATTTAACGTTTTTCAGGTTCAGAAAACTGCCGTCAGTCAGCAAAACGGTTTTATCACGGCTGTCACTAATCGCAGTTTTTATATATTGAACCTGATTAAAATATAAAAGTGTTTTGCCTTTGTCTGTATTTAACTGAATAAATTTTTTAGAAACTTCGGGTTTATTAAATCGTTCAAAAGCTTTTGAGATTGCTTTTTGGAGACGCTCCAGTTTTACCGGTTTTGTGATATAATCTACGGCATCAATATTAAAAGCATCGGCAGCATATTCTTTGTAAGCGGTACAGAAAATAACCAATTTATCTTGTAACATTTCGGCCAAATGCAAACCGTCGATTCCCGGCATTTCGATATCAGAGATTAATAAATCATAATCGAGTTGCGGAATTTCGGCAAGAAGTTTTTCAGGATTATTATAAGTCTTTACAATTTCCAAATCGGGAATTTGTTCGCAAAGCATTTTTAAATAAGTCAATCCCGGCAACTCATCGTCCAGAAGCAAGCATTTCAGTTTTGTATTCAAGTAAATCTATTTTTAGATGAGCAATATAAATATCGTTTTCTACAAAACGGTCGAGTTTGAAGTTATTTTTATAAATAATTCGAAGTCGGTGTTCCAGCGTTGCGTGACCAAAACCGCTTCGCTCCTTTTTCAAAACTTTTTTATCTGAGATTTTATTCGAAACCGTCATAAAAAAAGCATTGTCTTTGAACTCAAAAATAACCGAAATAAAAGCATCGGCACTTTGCAGGTCGGCATGTTTAAAAGCATTTTCGATTAAATCAATAGAAATTAGCGGTGCCAGCAAAGGCTGTTCGTACAATTTGTCTTCGGTATTGATATTGGTTTTGATCTTTAATTCAAAAAGCGGACTGATTTTAATTTTATTAATTTCGATTAAATTCAGTGCAAAATCAATTTCTTCTTTTGCTGTGACAAATTTCTTTTTGCTTTCGTAAAGAATATAATCCAAAACATTGGCCAACTTATCTAAAGCAAAATAAGTCTGATAAGCGTGCGATTGAATTGAATTCAGAATATTTTTAAACAAATGCGGATTCAGTTTAGATTCTAAAGTTTCTAACTGCAAATCATTTACTTTCATTTCGAGCGCATAAAAGCTCTTCTCGGCATCATCTTTAGATTTTTTGGCTTTCATTAATTGATAAACCATCAATCCGATAATTACGATTAGCAATAAAATAATTGCTAAAAAGATGAAAGTTATGGTATTGTTATCCTGCATAATGTGTACAATAAAAGATGTTTTTTATTTTAAATTTTGAATATTTTTTTCTTTAAATAATTGAAACAAATCTTCTAATTCAGTTTTGTTTAGTAATCTTTTGTCAATTCCTATTGTTGAAACATAATCCTGATAACCGATAAAAATGTAATCTTTATAAATTTTATACTTTGAAAATTTGATCCAATTTATTTTCATCAAAAGATCTACGCTATTATATTCGATAAAATCTTTATTAATTTGAATCGAATACGTATTACCAGTTTCCAGAAATCGTATAGCACTTTCTTCTGCTTTGATAAAAAAAGTTTTTTTTCTTATACGATTATAATAAAATATCAGAATTACAAATACAATCAGAACTATACCAATAGATTCTAAAGCGTGGCGGTTCGAGTAATTATTATATACACTTACCTGCCCTTGTGTCGATGAATGATAGGATTCGCTTTTAGAGAATTCAGTAGAATTCAAATTACTATATACAGAAAGAAATATACTAAATGCGAATAAAACAGCTAAAACTATTGTTGTTTTTTTTGAACTCACTTTCCATAAAGCTTCATTCAATTCTAATGTACTTTTATAAGCATCTAAATATTTTATTTCCATATACGATTTATTAGTTAATGACTAGAAACAAATTTCAGTCCTATAATTGAAGCGATTAAGGTAGTAAGAAAAAAGATTCTCCAGAAAGCAGCCGGTTCTTTAAAAATAAAAATTCCGACCAAAACTGTTCCAACTGCTCCAATTCCTGTCCAAACGGCATAAGCTGTACCAATTGGTAAAACCTGTGTCGCTTTATATAATAAAATCATACTGATCGAAAGACATACAAAAAAACCAATCATCCAGTACGTTGATACAATTCCCGATGTTTCTTTGGCTTTTCCTAAACAAGATGCAAATCCAACTTCAAAAAGCCCGGCAATAATTAATAAAATCCAATTCATTTTTTCTTTTCATTTTTAAATTAACTGCAAATATGGGAAAAGCTAAGGTACAACTGATAAAAAAATCAAAATTTTCTTAGAAACTCAATTGTAAATTTGTGTTAAGATACCGTAAATACCGAGCCAATAGTTTACGATTTTGAGCACTTTTCACTACATTTGCATCCATTTTTAAAGAATTTATGAAAAATACGATACAAGTAGGATTTTGGGAAAAACTAGCCCGAATTATACTTAAAAACAGGATTACAATATTAGTTATTCTTACCGCTTTAACAATTTTCCTTGCTTTTCAATGGAAAAACCTTTCTATGACCTATACCGAAGCCAACCTGCTTCCTAAAAATCATATCGCAAATAAAGACTACCAGAAGTTTTTGGACAAATTTGGTGAAGAAGGGAATCTTATTGTAATTGGTTTTAAAGATCCTAACTTTTTTACTCCAAAAAACTATGCCGCCTGGAATGAATTAATGACAGGTCTTAAAAAAGCTAAAGAAGTAGATTTGGTCGTATCCTTAAATGATTTAAAAAAATTAGAAAAAGATACCGTAAATCAAAAGTTTGTTTTAGCTCCGTTTATCGATCAGAGCAAAACGCTTGATCCGTCGTATCTGAAAGATGTTCAGCATGATTTATTTAATAATATGCCTTTTTACGAAGGATTGTTGTTTAATAAAGAAAGCGGAAGTGTGCGTTCTGCAATTTACATGAATAAAAAACTGGTAAATACAGCTGAAAGAAAAACATTTATCCTAGAAACTTTAGTTCCGAAAATCGATAAATTCGAAAAAACTACGGGAGTAGATCTTCGTGTTTCGGGAATGCCATATATCAGAACGATCAATGCTGATAATATGAAAGGCGAAATCGGGCTTTTTATTGGTGCGGCTTTGTTTACCGTTTCTTTGATTTTCTTTTTCTTTTTCCGTTCGTTCAGAGCCACTTTTATTTCAATCTGTATTTTAATTGTCGGCGTCATCTGGTCATTCGGAACGCTTGGATTATTTCATTATAAAATCACGATTTTAACGGCAATTATTCCGCCTTTGATTATCGTAATCGGAATCACGAATTGTATTTTCCTGATTAATAAATACCAGCAGGAAATAAAACTTCACAGTAATCAGGCAAAGGCTTTGCAAAGAATTATTTCTAAAATCGGAGTTTCGACTTTAATGACGAATCTTACGACTGCAATTGGTTTTGCAACGTTTATGATTACCGGAAATGATTTGCTTTTTGAATTTGGTTTAGTGACTTCTATCAACGTAATTTCTGTTTATTTACTGACACTTTTAATCGTGCCGATTGTTTACAGTTTTATGTCAATGCCAAATGAAAAACATTTGTATCATTTAACTAAAACTTACATTTCGTCACTTTTGAATTTTGTTGAAAATACAGTTAAAAACAAACGAAAAGTAATTTATACCATTTACGGATTGCTATTGCTTTTCAGTATTATCGGGGTTTCTCAAATGAAAGTTTCGGGAAGTTTGATTGGTGAAATGCCAAAAAGTGCTTCTTTCTTTAAAGATATTTTATTCTACGAAAAAGAGTTCAATGGTGTAATGCCTTTGGAAATAATGATTAACACCAAACACAAAAAAGGTGTTATGAAGTTATCGACTATGCGCAAAATGGATGAATTGCAAAAAACGATCGAAGGAATGCCGGAACTGTCAAAACCGGTTTCTGTTGTGAATTTAGTGAAATATGCAAAACAGGCTTTCTATAACGGAAAACCTGAATATTACCAATTACCAACTTCACAGGAACAGACTTTTATTTTGGGTTATGCCAAAAATGCAACCAAAAACAGCAAAGAAAACTTAATGAAAGCTTATGTTGATTCAACCGGACAATATGCCCGAATCACTACTTTCATGAAAGATATTGGTACAGATGAAATGGCAAAAGTGGAGAAAAAACTTCATTCTAAAATTGATGAAATTTTCCCATCTGATCGATTTGAAGTTACCGTGACCGGAAAAGCATTGGTTTTCCAGAAAGGAACATCGTATTTGGTAGATAACTTAATCGAATCGTTGATTTTTGCGATTTTAGTTATTGCGATTTTGATGCTGTATTTGTTTAGATCTTTCAAAATGGTTTTCGCTTCGGTTATTACGAATATTTTACCCCTTTGTATCACATCCGGGTTAATGGGTTATTTCGGAATTCCGCTGAAACCTTCAACTATTTTGGTTTTCAGTATTGCATTCGGAATCTCGGTAGATAATGCGATTCAGTTTATGGCGAAATACAAACACGACTTATTGCAGAATAACGGAAAAGTAAAAAAATCGGTTTTCAGTTCTTTGAGAGAAACCGGAATCAGTACTTTTTATACTTCGGTAGTTTTGATTTTAGGTTTTGCAACGTTTACGCTTTCTAGTTTCAGCGGAACAATTGCACTTGGTGGATTGATTTCTTGTACTCTTGCGTTTGCGATGTTTGCTAATTTATTGGTACTTCCGGCTTTGGTTTTGACTTTTGAAAAGAAGAAGGCTAAGAAAGAGGATTTGGAGAATTTGGGGCAGTAAGACTTTTTTGTTGCCACGAATTTCACTAATCAGCACTAATCTGAATGAGATCAAAATTAAATATAAGTCAGTTTAGAGAAAGGTTTAAAGACAATACGAAAATTGGATCTCCATTACTTAAATTAAGTCCATTTGGAATTCTAAATTTCGGAGGATTTTCTAAACCATTTTATGGTGATTTTGATAATTCAGTTTTTCGATTGACAGCAAATTCATCCTTATCTCCGACATTTTATATTATTAAAGGTAAATACAAAGTCGTAAATGGGATTCTAAAGATCGAGTACAGTAATGAGCCGAGAAATAAATTTCAATTAGTTTGGATAAAATATTTTCCAGTTATTGCATTGGTGGCAATGAATTTATTATTTCTCATGGATAAAAAAGCAGAAATAGAATTTTACATAGTTTCCAATCTTTCGATAATTTTTGTATTATTTTTTTCCAGATGGAATACCAGACGTAAAAAGGAAAATTTAGAGCAAAAATTTAAAGAGGTATTTGAAATTACGGATTAGTATCTTTTAGATCATTTAAAAGACAATTCACAAAGTTTGTCATTTCGAGGAACGAGAAATCGCACGCGGGATTCGACACATATTGGACAATTTACTTTGCGGAGTTTCTAGTGCGATTTCTCCTTCTTCGAAATGACAAGAAAATGTTCTTCTGAAAACGACTGCCCTAGCCCTGATAGTAGCGGCATCCTTTCTATTTTTTCTTTAAAAATAGAAAGATATAGCGGATAGCAGGAAACAGCTTCAAAAATTAATTATTATCGTTTATATTTGCAATTCGATATAAAACACTGATTTAGGTTTAATCTAAAATCAGGAAATCTAAAATCTAAAATAACAATGAAACACACAAAGGTTAAAGACTTATTAAACAGTACGACGACGCTACAGGAAGTGAATGCAAAAGGATGGGTGAGAACTTTTAGAAATAATCAGTTCATCGCGCTTAATGACGGTTCTACCATTAATAATATACAATGTGTTGTTGATTTTGAAAATACACCGGAAGAAACTCTAAAAAGAATTACGACCGGAGCTGCAGTTTCTGTAATTGGAACTTTGGTTGAAAGTAAAGGTGCAGGTCAGAAATACGAAATTCAGGTTTCTAAAATTGAAATTTTAGGAGATTCTGATGCGGAGAAATTCCCAATGCAGCCAAAAAAACACTCTTTAGAATTTTTACGTGAAAATGCTCACTTGCGTGTACGTACAAATGCTTTTGGTGCGATTATGCGTGTTCGTTCGGTATTGTCGTTTGCGGTTCATAAATATTTTCAGGAAAAAGGTTTTGTGTATGTAAACACACCAATTATTACTGGGGCAGATGCTGAAGGAGCTGGAGAAATGTTTCAGGTAACTTCTTTACCATTGGATAATCTTCCTAAAAATGAAGAAGGAAATATTGATTTCAAAAAAGATTTCTTTGGAAAACATACCAACTTAACGGTTTCCGGGCAATTAGAAGGTGAAACTTTTGCAATGGCTTTGGGTCAGATTTATACTTTTGGACCAACTTTTAGAGCAGAAAATTCAAATACTTCTCGTCACTTGGCAGAATTCTGGATGATTGAGCCGGAAGTTGCTTTCAATGACTTGGACGACAACATGGATTTGGCTGAAGATTTTATTCAGTATGTAATTAAATATGCTTTGGAAAACTGTCAGGACGATTTGAAATTCTTAGAAGGAAGACTTCTTGAAGAAGAAAAATCAAAACCACAGGCTGACAGAAGCGAAATGAGTTTGTTAGAAAAACTAAACTTTGTTTTAGAGAACAACTTCAAACGTGTTTCTTACACGGAAGCAATTGACATTTTAAGAGATTCAACTCCAAATAAAAAGAAGAAATTCCAATATATCATTAACGAATGGGGAGCTGATTTACAGTCAGAACACGAGCGTTATTTAGTGGAGAAACACTTTAAATGTCCGGTAATTTTATTTGATTATCCGGCAAACATTAAAGCGTTTTATATGCGTTTGAATGATAACACAGAACCAGGAAGAGAAACAGTTCGTGCAATGGATATCCTTTTCCCTGGAATCGGAGAAATCGTTGGTGGTTCTGAAAGAGAAGAGCGTTACGATGTTTTGGTTGAGAAAATGAAAGCGTTGGAAATCGACGAAGAAGAATTATACTGGTATTTAGACACCAGAAGATTTGGTTCTGCAACACACGCAGGTTTCGGTTTAGGATTTGAGCGTTTAGTATTGTTTGTTACTGGTATGACAAATATTAGAGACGTAATTCCTTTCCCAAGAACTCCTGGAAGTGCAGAGTTTTAATCAAAGATTCAGAGGTACTGAGGTACAAAGGCTCAAAGGTTTTAAAAAAAGCTCCTAAGCTCCTAAGACGCTAAGGCTCTAAGTTTTTAAAAATATAAATAAAAAATAATTTTAATACGAATTTAATTCATCAATATTAAGATACTTTGTGCCTTTGCACCTTAGTACCTTAGCACCTTTTTCTATGCTAAAGCAATTTTTAAATTTAAAATTATCACAAAAATTATCTCCACAGCAAATCCAGCTGATGAAGTTAATTCAATTGCCTACGCAAGCTTTTGAACAGCGTTTATTAGAAGAAATGAACGAAAATCCGGCTCTTGAAGCTGGAAAAGAAGACGAATACGAAGCTGATGAATTTGCTAATGAAGACTACGACGATTATGATGATGCAGAATCAGACAGAATTGAAGCAGACGACATTAACATTGACGAATATCTAAGCGACGACGATACGCCTGATTACAAAACCCAGGTAAATAATTATGGCGATGAAGAAGAGCGCGAAACACCTTTTGCTTCTCCAATAAGTTTTCATCAGGATTTGATCAATCAGCTGAATACTTTTATTTTAAATGACGAAGAGCGCGAAATCGCTGAGTTCTTAGTAGGAAGTATTGACGATATGGGTTATATCCGCAGAAGTGTTCCGGACATTGTAGACGACATGGCTTTTACTCAGGGAATTTACACTGATGAAGCAATGGTCGAAAAAATGCTTCATGTAATTCACGAATTAGAACCTTCGGGAGTTGGTGCACGTGATTTACAGGAATGTTTATTACTGCAATTAAAGCACAAAACGCCAACAGAATATGTTGATTTAGCTATTGATATTATCGAAAATCAGTTTGATGCTTTTACGAAAAAACATTACGATAAACTTTTACAGAAATACGGCGTTTCAAACGAACAGCTTAAAAAAGCAATTCACGAAATAGAAAGACTAAACCCAAAACCGGGCGGATCTTATACCGGAAATAATAAAGTTACTGAAAATGTAGTTCCCGATTTTGCCATCAGAATTACTGACGGCGAACTGGAGTTGACCTTAAACGGAAGAAATGCTCCTTCCCTGCACGTTTCTAAAGATTATCAGGAAATGATGCAGACGTATAAAGATTCGCGTGATAAATCGACTGCACAAAAAGATGCGGTTCAGTTTATCAAACAAAAACTGGATTCGGCTAAATGGTTTATTGATGCTATTAGACAGCGTCAAGAGACTTTATTTGTAACGATGAATGCGATTATGCATTATCAGGAAGAATATTTCTTAGACGGCGACGAAACCAAACTAAAACCAATGATATTAAAAGACATTGCCGATATGGTTGGTTTGGATATTTCGACGATTTCCCGCGTTGCCAACAGTAAATATGTAGAAACTCCATACGGAACAAAACTGATTAAAGAATTCTTTTCTGAAGCTATGAAAAACGATCAGGGTGAAGATGTTTCGACTTTAGAAATCAAAAAGATTCTTAAAAATACCATTGAAGAAGAAGACAAGAGAAAACCACTTCCGGACGATCAATTGGCGGATATCTTAAAAGAAAAAGGTTATCCGATTGCGAGAAGGACTATTGCAAAATACCGAGAACAACTTGATATTCCGGTTGCGAGAATGAGAAAGAAGATTTAATTTAATAAAAAATAAAACCCGATAAATTTTTAAAATCTATCGGGTTTTTTATTTGAACTTTATCTTGTTATTTATACTGATCTGGCAATATTGTAACTTTAAACAAAAACACTTTCTTTTTGTCTGTATAGCTATAAATCAAAGTAAAATCATTATCTCTAAAAACCTGAAGTCCGGGATTTGCTTTTGCCGTACTTACCAGACTTTTTTCTATTTCCTGTTTTATTACATCAACTTCAGCAGTTTGACTTTCTACATTTACCAAAGTCAGATTGTATTGTGCAACTTGTTTCTCAGGTAAACTTACACTGTCTAAACGAATTCCTTCCTGAATGGTCAAAGGGCAGTTTTTATTGTATTTATCTACTAATTCTTTTATTTCAGAATTTATCTCATCTTCATTTTGATAAAAATAAAATTGGGTAAAACCGACTAAAATCAACGCAATTCCAATTGTAATTAATAACCAAATATTCTGTTTTCTTTTACTTTCTTTTTCCTGCATGGCTGATCTTAAGTTAAATAGTGTTTAAACTCAAAAGAATTATTTTTCCTGATTTTTTTTCATGGCATTATAATATGCGGCACGGCTAAGCGGCTCATATTCTTCGGTTTCACCAAGCATAACCAATTTATCATTATCAGTTTTTCTAAAACTATAGTTGGCTAAATTTCCTGTTCTCGTACAAACGGCGTGAACTTTTGTAACATATTCGGCTGTTGCCATAAGTCCGGGCATTGGGCCAAAAGGATTTCCTTTAAAATCCATATCTAATCCGGCAACAATTACGCGAATTCCCTGATTGGCCAAATCATTACAAACCCTGATAATTTCGTCATCAAAAAACTGTGCTTCATCAATTCCGATCACATCACAGCCTTGCGCTAAAATAGCAATATTGGCCGCTGCGGGAACTGGTGTTGAGCGAATTTCGTTAGAATCGTGAGATACTACCATTTCGTCATGATAGCGTGTATCAATAGCAGGTTTGAAGATTTCGACTTTTTGTTTGGCAAATTGGGCGCGTTTTAATCTGCGGATTAACTCCTCGGTTTTACCCGAAAACATTGATCCACAAATAACTTCAATCCAACCAAATTGTTCTTTGTGATTTACTGTATTTTCGAGAAACATTTTGTATTTTTCTACCTTTAAAGATGAATAGTTTTTATTACTTTGTACTGGTAATAATTTTACGCAAAAAATTGCTGTTTTTACGTTTTTTCAAAAGTAGAAAAATTTTATCAAATCGAAGATTCGCAAACGCTTATTAACAGAAATAAAAAAATAATTAGGCGAATTTACTTCAACAATTAAGACATTCAAAAACACAAAATATACTTAAGCACCGTATTCACTATAATTTCAACAGTTATGAAAAAAAAATTGGAAGCCGATTTAATCAGCATTGCTCATCGAATTTTAAAACTTAAAAATAAATCCGATATCAATCAATTATATCTTGAAACACAGAAATTATATGAGAAACTGGCGGTACTAAAATTTCTTGATGAAAATTTTGATGAGGCAAAACCAACTATCGGACGCAGCGAAGTGGAATCTCAGATAGAAACAATTTTCGAAAAAGAAGAAACAACTCCGCAGATAATTCAACCTGAAAACGAAATTACTCTTCCTGTTGCAGAAACTGTAGTTGAAGAAACTCCTGAACCAATAGTGGAGGAAACCAAAGAAGAAATTGTAGCCGAAATTCCTGAAGAAGTTATACCGGAACCGGTTATTGAAACTGTCGAAGAGCCGGTTGCAGAAGTTGAAAAACCTGTTATTGAAACCAAAGAAGAAACACAACCAGCGGAAGAACTTTCGTTCAGAACCACAAATGATTTAAAACCAATTCCGGATTTTAAACCTGCTTTTGAATTAGAAAGAGAAGAAATAAAAGAAGAACCTAAAGCCGAAATTTCTCCGAAATCTGACGCAGTTCCTATTTCATTTGCTGATATCCTGGGAGTAAATTATGCCGATGCGCAATTTGTAAAAGTAGATGATTTTGAAAATGTTTCCTCTACTCCAGCATCGTCAACAAATGATTTCAACCAGAAAAAAGCTCCTTTTGAAACTGTAGAAACTTCAAAACCAAAAACAGTTCCGTTAAATGAAAAACTTGCAAAAGGTTTTCATATTGATTTGAACGACAGAATTGCTTTTACTAAAAATCTTTTTGGAAACAGTACAGAAGATTACAGCCGCGTTTTAAATCAATTACTAACTTTTGATTCTTATGCTGAAGCTACGGATTTTATCGAAAACATGGTAAAACCGGATTATAACAATTGGGAAGGAAAAGACGATTATGCAGAACGTTTTCTGGGAATTGTTGAGAAGAAATTTTCTTAAAACAAACACAGATTTCACAAATTATCACGAATTATTGCTTTGTGAAATTTTTTAAAAGCACTTACAATCTGTGTCAATTCGTGAAATTCGTTTTATAATATAAAAACTATGTCCAAATTATATATCGTTCCAACGCCAATCGGCAATCTTGAAGACATGACTTTTCGTGCGATTCGGATTCTAAAAGAAGTCGATTTGATTTTGGCCGAAGACACCCGAACGAGCGGTAAACTCTTGAAGCATTTTGAAATTGGCACACATATGCACAGCCATCATATGCACAACGAGCATAAAACAACCGAAAATTTAATCGCAAGATTAAAAGCCGGTGAAACTATTGCCTTAATTTCTGATGCAGGAACTCCGGCGATTTCAGATCCCGGATTTTTATTGACCCGCGCCTGCTTAGAAAATAAAATTGAAGTGGAATGTCTTCCTGGCGCAACAGCTTTTGTTCCCGCTCTTGTAAACAGCGGACTACCAAATGACCGTTTTATTTTTGAAGGTTTCCTTCCGGAGAAAAAAGGACGACAAACCCGTTTTTTGGCTTTGGCTGAAGAAACGCGAACGATGATTTTGTATGTTTCGCCACATAAATTAGTTAAAACTTTAGCCGAATTTATTCAGTATTTTGGAGAAGACCGACAAGTTTGCGTTTGCAGGGAATTATCAAAATTACACGAAGAAAATGTGAGAGGAACTGCAAAAGAAGTTTTAACTCATTTTGAGAAAACAGCTCCACGAGGAGAAATTGTCGTTGTTGTTGCGGGAAAAACAATTGAGAAAGAAGCTAAGAAAAGTAAATATTCAAAAGACGAAGAATAATTTTCTTTTTTTGATTAATTATAAGTTATGCGTTATGAATTGGCCCCGAGAGCTA
>SEBM01000013.1 GCA_004296145.1 Flavobacterium sp. | reverse complement strand
GGTTCTTATAAATCATTTCAAAAATAAATTTGAAGAAATCGTAATCCTAACCAGAGGAAAATCTCAGAGAATTGACGGAATTAAATATGTAAACTGGAATGCAAAAACTTTTTCAGGCTGGGAAAACGAATTAGAAAATGCAACAGTTTTAATAAATCTTGCCGGAAAATCTGTTGATTGCCGATATACGAAAAAGAACAAACAGGAAATTTTATGGTCACGAATTAAAAGTACCAAAGTTTTGAATGAAGCTGTTTTAAATTGTCAAAATCCCCCGAAACATTGGCTGAATTCATCAACAGCTACAATTTATAGATTTTCATTAGACAAAGAAATGGATGAAATTGACGGCGAAATTGGAAATGACTTTTCTATTAATGTGGCGCTTTCCTGGGAAAAAGCATTTTTTAAAACCGAAACACCAAAAACCTTAAAAACTGCTTTGCGAACTTCTATTGTTTTAGGAAAAAATGGCGGTGCTTTAATTCCGTTGAAAATGTTAGCTAAAATTGGTTTTGGCGGAAGACAGGGAAAAGGAAATCAATTTGTAAGCTGGATTCACGAAGAAGATTTTGCGCGCGCAGTTGATTTCATTATCGAAAAAGAAATGAGCGGAAAAGTAAATGTCGTCGCTCCAAAACCAATTGCGAATGTTGATTTTATGAAGAAACTCAGAAAAGCAGTCGGCACGCCATTTGGAATTTCATTAAATAAAACACTTTTAGAAATTGGCTCTTTCTTTATTCGAACCGAAACAGAGTTGGTTTTAAAAAGCCGAAATGTGATTCCGAAAATACTTTTAGAAAATGGATTTGAATTTAAGTTTGGAAATATTGATGAAACTTTTAAAAATTTACTTAAAAGATGAAAACAGAAAACTTAAACTGGAGTTATTTGTGGAAACATTGGTTTTTCACCTTATTACTTGGTCCTGTAATTTCTCAAATAATAGCGCTTATTGCTTTATTTCAATCTAAACTAATGATTGGTTTACTGGAGTTTTACCCATTTGCGCTTATTATGAGTCTTATGTTTTCAATACCAACATATATAATATACGCATTTGTTTACCATTATCTTGCTGGCAAATCTTTATCCATCTTAGTTAAAAAAGTCATTTTGATCGTACTGGCAATAACCGGCATTTATATCACATTGATTATCATAGACGGAACAATTGCATTACAACTTGTATTATCTTATTCAATAGCTTCCGTTTTTGTCGGATTGCTTTTTAATTTAGATTTTGAAAATTCTTAAAATTAACTAACAATAAAACCAAACGATTAGTATTTAAACTAAACAATTATGAAATATTTAAAAATAATTTTAATCCCGATTTTATTTGCGCTTCTGCTTCGGGTCATTTTCGGAGCTTCAATTTTTGATGATTTTCTTTCGGTAATGACCTGGACATTTTTTATACTGGTTCCTGTAGCAATCGGCGCACTTACAGTATATTATTCGAGTATTGAAAAAGCAAAATCAGTACTTTATAGATTTTTTGCTCCGTGGCTGCCAATTGTTTTAGTTATTTTTTTAACGATAATAATTGGTTTGGAAGGTTGGGCTTGCTGGATCATGATTTCACCTTTATTTCTGATTTTTGGTTCTATCGGAGGATTAATTGCCGGTCATTTTAAAGTTAAGAAATCAAAAAAACAAGAAAATCTAAACGTATCTATTCTTGTTTTGCTTCCTTTTATAATTGGACCAATTGAAAACAGCATTCCAAGAAATCCAGAGGTTTTTGAAACTTACACTTCTATTGTAATTAACAGTAACGATGCTAAAATATGGCAAAATGTGACTTCCGTGAAAGAAATAAAAGCAAAAGAAGATTCATCTACTTTAACAAAATGGCTGGGATTTCCTAAACCGATTAAAGCCGAATTAGACAAACTGGAAGTGGGCGGTTATCGTAAAGCAATTTTTGAAAAAGGATTGATTTTTAATGAAACAGTAACCGAATACAAAGATTTAAAACTGATGAAATTCCAGATAAAAGCAAACACATTTGATATTCCATCGACAACTTTAGACGAACACATTTTAATTGGCGGAGAATATTTTGATATGCTAAATGGCACTTATGAATTGAAGAAAATCTCCGAAAACAAATACAATTTGATACTTTACAGCAATTTTTCCATGAAAACAACATTCAATTCTTACGCTGGTGTCTGGGGAAAATGGATTATGAAAGACATTCAAAATAACATTTTAAAAGTAATTAAACAGAGAAGTGAAAACTAAATCATGACAACAATTCAACTCACAACCAAAATAAATGCGCCAATACAAATTGTTTTTGACACGGCAAGAGATATCGATTTGCATCAAAAATCTGTCGCAACATCAAATGAAAAAGCAATTGCCGGCGTTACGACCGGGTTAATAAATGAAGGTGAAACTGTAACCTGGCGCGGTAAACATTTCGGGGTTTATCTAACTCATAAAACCCGAATTACCAAAATGGATTTTTATGATTATTTTCTCGATGAAATGGAAGAAGGAAAATTCAAATCATTCAAACATCAACATCTATTTAAGGAAGAAAATGGCATTACCGTTATGAAGGATTATCTGGAATATGAAACTCCGTATGGAATCTTTGGAGAATTATTTGATATTTTATTACTCGAAAAACATTTGACAAACTTTCTTTTGGCCAGAAATAAAATCTTGAAAAAAACTGCCGAATCCATTAGTCCTGATTTGTAGCTTTTGTGGCAAAAGTAAAATACAGAAAAACAGTTAAAGTATTAATGAACAAATGCTCCAGAAAAACATAGATACTCATTGGCGGAACAAACCAGCTAAAAACACATGTTCCTAAATATGCACTGAGATATAACATTGTTTTTTGATAGAAAACAACAATCTTTTTATTGATATGAAAGAGTACAAATAATAAAAGAACAAATTTATTATTTACTGCAATTGCAAAAATTAAAGAAAATGCACAGACAAATATGGTTACGCCAAAATAAGAGCCAATCATAACCGGCCAGATAAAACAGATAAAAAAATTCCAACTAAAAAATAGCAGTATAAATTGCAGGAAGGTAAATTTGTATCCTAAAAAATATATTATTTCCTGTTTTTGTTCTTCCATAATTTAAGGTATATAAACAATCATCAGCCACCATAAAACAGGAACGGCTTCTACCCAAAAAGACGTATAATATTTATGTCGGTTTGGATTTGCAAAATAGATAAATGCCATCAGAATACAAACCATAATAAGATTTATAATGACGTCATGAAAACTGAAGGACAATATACCTACAATCCAGAACGGAATTAAAAGTAAAAATCCCAAAAGCTTTGTATTCTTAACGCCTATAGTTTGTGGAACAGTTTTTAAATGTGGATCGTCATTGGCCAGGTCAATAATTTCAAAAACCAAAATCAGGACAAAAACCAAAACAAAACGCTGAATACTTCTTATAAAAAAATCTGCCGTAAAAGGAACTTCGGCATTTATTAAAGGTAAAACCAAAGTTGCGCCGACCCAGCAAATCGCTACAATATAAATTTTTACTCCGGCCCAGTTTCTGGCATTTTTTCTATTTGGGAAAAACGGAAGCGTATATAATGCCGTAACAGCAAAAATTCCGAAGGAGACAATTTGGGTAATTCTTTTTAACTGAAAAAAATAATATCCGACCAAAACTACAGAAATCAGACTCAGAACAGCTATAATTTTTAACTGATTGCTAATCGGATTTTTTTTGACCCGAACCAGCGCATCATATTTTACAAAATTATATCCTACAATTGTTCCGAAAAAAACAAACAAAGCCATTGGTGCATCATATTGAATATGAAAGAAGTGGAACGTTATCCTAACTAATGCATAGCAGGACAAAGCCACATGAATACTGCTGTTGAGGTAAAAATTGAATATTGTTTTGAGGAGCTTCATTGTTCAAATCTAATCAATTATTAACAAATCAAGTCTTTAGTTAGAAATTTCATAAAAATTGAAGTTAAAAATACCTATTAAATTATTAATAATACTTAATTTTGCGCCACAAAAAAACAACACATTTACTTTTAAATGTTATTGGCTTCACAAAAGCAATAACATTAAATTAAAAAATTAGATAGCTACAAATGAGAACAGATGCTTTTGCTTTAAGACACATTGGCCCAAGAGAAACAGATCTTCCACACATGTTGAAGACTATTGGAGTTGAATCGATTGAACAACTTGTTTATGAAACACTTCCGGATGACATTCGTCTAAAAGCGCCTTTGAATTTAGATCCTGCAATGACAGAATTCGAATTCGCAAATCACATTCGCGAACTAGGAAAGAAAAACAAAACATTTAAATCATACATTGGTTTGGGGTATCACCCAACGATTGTTCCGGCTCCAATTCAAAGAAATATTTTTGAAAATCCGGGATGGTATACTGCTTATACACCTTATCAGGCAGAAATTGCTCAAGGTCGTTTAGAAGCTATTTTAAATTTCCAGACTACTGTTATCGAATTATCTGGAATGGAAATCGCAAACGCTTCTTTATTAGATGAAGGAACGGCTGCTGCAGAAGCGATGGCGTTATTATTTGACGTTCGTACTCGTGATCAAAAGAAAAACAATACACACAAATTCTTCGTTTCTGAAGAAATTTTACCACAAACTTTATCTGTACTTCAAACACGTTCAACTCCAATTGGAATTGAATTAGTTGTTGGAAATCACGAAACATTTGATTTTTCAAATGAGTTTTTCGGAGCGATTTTACAATATCCTGGAAAATATGGTCAGGTAAATGATTACAGCGCATTTGTTGCTAAAGCAAAAGAAAACGAAATCAAAGTTGCCTTTGCTGCTGATATTTTATCTCTAGCGACTTTAACTTCTCCAGGAGAAATGGGAGCTGCAGTTGTAGTTGGAACTACACAGCGTTTTGGTGTTCCAATGGGTTACGGTGGACCTCATGCTGCATTTTTTGCAACTAAAGATGAATACAAACGCTCTATGCCGGGTCGTATTATCGGAGTTTCTATTGATGTAAACGGAAACCGCGCTTTACGTATGGCGTTAGGAACTCGTGAGCAACACATCAAACGTGAAAAAGCGACTTCTAACATTTGTACTGCTCAGGTTTTATTAGCCGTTATGGCGGGAATGTACGCAGTTTACCACGGACCAAAAGGTTTAAAATACATTGCAAACAAAGTGCACGCCTCTGCAGTTACTACTGCTGAAGCTTTAAATAAATTAGGAGTTTACCAAACCAACACAGCTTACTTTGATACTATTTTAGTAAAAGCAGATGCTCAAAAAGTAAAAGCTGTTGCGGAGAAAAATAAAGTAAACTTTTTCTACCCTGATGCTGACAGCATTTCGATTTCATTCAACGAAACGACTTCAGTTGCCGACATCAACCAAATCATTACCATTTTTGCTGAAGCTTTAGGAAAAGAAACTTTCACAGTTTCTGAATTATCTTCTGCAAGTCAATTACCGGCTTCATTAGAGAGAACTTCTTCTTTCTTAACGCATGATGTTTTCAACAATCATCATTCAGAAAGTCAGTTAATGCGTTACATCAAAAAATTAGAGCGTAAAGATTTATCGTTGAATCATTCGATGATTTCATTAGGTTCTTGTACGATGAAATTGAACGCAGCTTCTGAAATGTTGCCTTTATCAATGCCAAACTGGAACAGCATTCACCCGTTTGCACCAGTTGATCAGGTTGAAGGTTACCTTACAATGCTGAAAAAATTAGAGCAGCAATTAAATGTAATTACTGGTTTTGCCGGAACAACATTACAACCAAACTCTGGAGCGCAAGGAGAATATGCCGGTTTAATGGCGATTCGCGCGTACCACCTTTCAAGAAACGAAGGACACCGTAATGTATGTTTGATTCCTTCATCAGCTCACGGAACCAATCCTGCTTCTGCAGCGATGGCGGGAATGAAAATTATCGTTACTAAAACGACTCCGGAAGGAAACATTGACGTAGAAGATTTAAGAGAAAAAGCAATTGAGCACAAAGATAATTTATCTTGTTTGATGGTAACGTATCCTTCTACTCACGGAGTTTTCGAATCTTCAATTATTGAAATCACAAAATTAATCCACGATAACGGCGGATTAGTATATATGGATGGTGCAAACATGAACGCGCAAGTTGGATTAACAAATCCGGCAACAATTGGTGCTGACGTTTGTCACTTAAACTTACACAAAACTTTCGCTATTCCTCACGGAGGCGGTGGACCTGGAGTTGGACCAATTTGTGTGAATGAAAAATTAGTTCCGTTTTTACCAACAAACCCAATCTTGAATGTTGGTGGCGAACAAGCAATTACGGCTATTTCATCTGCACCTTACGGATCTGCTTTGGTTTGTTTAATTTCTTACGGTTACATCACAATGATGGGTGCTGAAGGATTAAAAAGCGCTACAGAACATGCGATTTTGAATGCTAACTATATGAAAGCACGTTTCGAAGGTCACTATCCAATTCTTTATACAGGAGAATGCGGAAGAGCGGCGCACGAAATGATTTTAGATTGTCGTTCATTTAAAGAAAACGGAATCGAAGTTGGAGATATCGCAAAACGTTTAATGGATTACGGTTTCCACGCGCCAACGGTTTCTTTCCCGGTTGCAGGAACTCTAATGATCGAACCTACAGAATCTGAAGATTTAGCAGAATTAGATCGTTTTTGTGATGCTCTTATTTCAATCAGAAAAGAGATTGAAGCTGCAACAGCTGATGATAAAAACAATGTGTTGAAAAATGCACCTCACACATTAGCAATGTTAACAACTGACAATTGGGAATTCCCTTATTCTAGAGAAAAAGCGGCTTATCCATTAGATTATATTGCTGAAAATAAATTCTGGCCATCTGTTCGTCGTGTTGACGATGCTTATGGTGATAGAAATTTAATCTGTAGTTGTGCTCCTATTGAAGCATATATGGAAAACTAAAAAAAATGTTAAAAAAACTTTAAAAATGTCTCGATTCGTCGGGACATTTTTATTACTATTGTAGCCGAAAACAAATCTTACAATAGTCCATTTTGAAAAAAATAATTTACCTGGCAATTTTATTGCACTTCGGT
Organism: Flavobacterium sp.; assembly: GCA_004296145.1. Taxonomy (GTDB): domain Bacteria; phylum Bacteroidota; class Bacteroidia; order Flavobacteriales; family Flavobacteriaceae; genus Flavobacterium. The sequence continues at coordinate 11,908 of SEBM01000013.1, read as the reverse complement.
ATTGTCCAATCACAGAATAAAGGATTTACCTACACTCCGGGTAATATGGATTCCCTTCAAACGTATGTTTCGAATGTGACCAACAATAAAATAAAAACATTTGACGCTGCTAATCAAAAGAAAGCAAAAGAAGTTCTGCTTGAGCGAAAAGAAAGTTTTCTACAGAGCGTAAAAGACAGTACTTTCATTTTTGACAAAAAAATTGACAAATACCTTCAAACTCTTTTGTCACAAATATATCAGTCAAACTCACAAATTGATCATTCCGGTTTTTATTTTTTCATTAATAAATCACTGATTCCAAATGCGGCCTGTTACGGGAATGGCATTTTTACGGTAAATCTGGGCTTATTAAATCTTTCTGAAAGCGATGATGAAATTGCAGCAGTAATCTGCCACGAATTATCTCATTATCTCCTTAAACATAATGACAAAGCATTAAAAGCATATTTAGAAACATTTAATTCTAAAGAAACTAAACAAAAAATCAATACTGCTGCCAATATGAAATATGGCCGCAGGGCTGCTGTTGCGGCAATCATGAAAGATTTGAAGTTTAACTTCATGGACCATTCCAGAAAACACGAAATGCAGGCTGATTCTCTTGGTTATGTTTTGTTCAATAAAACGAAATATAACAAACAGGCTTATGTAGACATTTTGAAAAAACTGGATTTCTCTGACGGAATGATTTTTAGTTCGCCAACTAATTTGAAACAAACATTTACATTCAATGAATATCCTTTTAAAGAAAACTGGCTTTTGCAGGATGATAAACTATTTGATACAAAAGAAATTGTAAATGATTTCGAATTAAACAAGGATTCTTTAAAAACACATCCAGACATTCCTCTGAGGGTAGAAACCATACTTAAGAATAACAAATTAACGAATACAAAATCGACAACAGAAGAACTTTTACTTATAAAGAAAAGGATATCAGAAAACAGTATCGAAATTTATTTGGACGCTTCTAAACTGGATATCGCTTTATACCAACTCTTATCCCTGCATGAAAAAGGCCAAATAGAGGAATCTTCTTTTAATGACGCTGTGATTTTGCTTCTCAGAAAAGTATATCTTTTTAAAGAAACACATGTTTTTGGAAAATATATCAGTCAGGTAAATCCTTTTTCGGAAGAAAAGTATCTTAACGAAATAAGATTGTTCCTAAATAACATTGAACTAAAAAATATTCGAAAAATCGGATATTATTATTGCATAAAAAACGAAACCGCTTTTAATAACAAAGCTGTTTTTCAGGATAATTTCACCTTTTTCAAAAATTTAAATCAAAACTAACCCAAAAACAAAAATGAAAAAAACGGCTTTATTATTACTCTGTTTGGCAAACCTGACATATGCCCAGACAAAAAAAATTGAACAAGTCAACACTTTTAAAATCAAAAATTCAGGTTCGATCCTAAATAAAGAAAATAATGTCGATGGTTATTATTTTTTCTATGAAATGGACAAACTGAAAAAAGGAGATCGCGAATTTGCTATCAAAATCCTGGATAAAAACTTAACTGAAGTTGCACAAAAAACATACATTGACAATAAAAATACTTTTTTAATGAAAAGTACTTTTAACAATCAGCAGATCATGTTTGCAATGGCTAATTATAAAGAAAAAAAGATTAGTCTTTTGATGTTTGACAAAAAAGCAGAACAAATGCCAACTATCGATATTCCGTTAGAAAGTAAAGAAGTTCGTTATATTCAATATCTGCAGCAAACTGGTGATTTCAACATTATTTTCCCAGTTGAAAACAGAGGATTTCTTTTAAATAAATTAGAAGACAACAAAAAAATTGGATACTCTCTAAAATATTATCCAACAGACGGAGGAAAAGCATGGGAATATAATTCTCCGGAAGAATCTAAAGAAATTGTAACAATAAATCCTATTGAGGCAAATGACAAATACGTTGTTGCAATAGAAATGGCAAGACCAGGAGCTTTGTCAAGAAAAATTACAATAAGAACTAAAGTACTTGACATCAATACAGGTCAGTTATTATTTGAAAAAGAATACAGCAAACAAAGTAAACCAAAATTAATTACAAATGCTTTTCTTGACAAAGACAACAACCTGATCCTTATGGGTGAGTATTTTAAAGAAGGTGATAATATTCTTGATGATAAAAGTTTAGGTTTATCAACTGAAGTTATAGATTCAAAAGGAAATACTTTACACGAAAACCTTATCAGCTGGAAAGAGGATGTTGCTAAAATCGCAAAAGTTGACGGAAATTATATTCAGGATAAAGGATATATCTATTTTCATAACATCGTAAGAACTCAAAAAAACGAATATTACGCAATTGGTGAGTTTTACAAAAGAACAGCAAGTGCAAGCGGAATTGCAATGGCAGCTTTAGGAGGCGGAAATAGTGTGACACAACTTACTATTACAAACTCAGTTGTATTTAAATTTAATCCTGATTTTAAATTACTTGGTATTCAGGAATTTGAAAAGGGAAAATCAAGAGCACCGAGTTTAACAGATTTCGGTAGTCCTCAGTTAAACGCACATGCTTTAAAATCTTATGGTGCATTTGATTATGAATACACTCAGGTTGACAAAGCAAATGACAGATTTTATGCTTGTTTTATAGATTATGAAAGACTAAAAGGCGAGAAAAATAAAAACGCATTTAAAACTATCATTTATGACGAAGGAAAACTAAGTGAAGACAAAATCTACTTAGAAAGCGACAGCAAAGATTTTAGAGTTTTGCCTGCTAAAATTGGAAATGTTCTGCTTTTAGAATATGATAAAAAGTTAAAAAGCATTAATCTCCATTTAGAGAAATTAAACATAAAATAATCAAGAAGAGCCACAATATGTGGCTCTTTCTTTTTAAAAAAAAAATTGCCCTTTCTGAATCTCAAACGTTTGAAATCTCAGATAAAAGCTGAATTGATTAAAATATATTCAATATAATGGCATAAAAATTTAAATTCCACAATTATATGCATGCATAGTATTTTTTATGATATTTATCATGATTTTATTTATACTTTAGCAGGAAATTTATCGGATAATTAAGCAAAATGAAAATAAAAATTATTGGAATAGGAAGTTACATTCCTACTAAAGAAGTAAGCAATACTGACTTTGACAAACATGTTTTTTTGAATGAAGACGGATCTCCGTTTGCTTACCCGAATGAAGTTGTCATCAAAAAATTTAAAGGAATAACGGGAATCGAAAATCGCCGTTATGCTGAAGATAAATATACCGCATCAGATTTAGCCTTTTTTGCTGCCGAAAAAGCAATAGAGAATGCCAATATCGACAAAGAATCTCTTGACTACATTATTTTTGCTCACAATTTTGGTGATGTAAAAACCGGAACGCATCAGACAGATATTCTTCCGAGTCTTGCTACACGTGTTAAAAACAAACTTGATATCAAAAACCCTAAATGTGTGGCTTATGATATTCTTTTTGGATGCCCGGGCTGGATTGAAGGTGTTTTGCAGGCAAATGCTTTTATCAAATCCGGAATGGCAAAAAGAGTTTTAGTTATTGGTGCCGAAACACTTTCAAGAGTTGTAGATGATCACGATCGTGATTCTATGATTTATTCTGATGGTGCCGGTGCTTCAATTTTAGAACTTTCTACAGATGAAGCTGGTTTACTTTCTTACGAAAGTGCCACTTTTGCAAATGATGAAGCTAATTTTCTTTTCTTCGGAAAATCATATAATCCAGATTTAGATCCGGATATTAAATACATTAAAATGTACGGCCGTAAAATTTACGAGTTTGCATTAAGCCAGGTTCCAAATGCAATGAAAAGTTGTTTAGACAAAAGCGGAATCGGAATTGACGAAGTAAAGAAAATCTTAATTCATCAGGCAAACGAAAAAATGGATGAGGCAATCATCGATCGTTTTTATAAATTATACGACAGAACAGCTCCTCATGATATTATGCCAATGAGCATTCATGATTTAGGAAACAGCAGTGTTGCCACTGTACCAACTCTTTATGACTTGATACTTCAGGGAAAAATCGAAAATCATGAAATCAACAAAGGCGATGTGATCATCTTTGCTTCAGTCGGAGCAGGAATGAACGTTAATGCTTTTGTATACCGATATTAGTCGCAGTAAACAGTCACAGTTTTCAGTCGCAGTAAACAGTTCAACGCGACTGGAAACTGCGACTGAAAACTGAAAACTAAAAAAAAGTCCGCATCTCAAAATGCGGACTTTTTTAGTATATTTGCGCCTTTGCAGTTAAAAAATAAAAAATGTACGAAAAAACATTTCCTAATAAAAGATTCAAACTTACTTTAGAGTTTTTACAAAAGCACGTTAGCACATCAGAAACTATTTTTGATTTTGGCGTATCAAATCCATTTTCTAAAATAATGGAAGAAAATGGCTATACCGTAAAAAACACAAAAGGCGAAGATTTAGACAACGATCAAACGGCGCTACAAACAGAAGAATATACTGTTTTTACGGCATTTGAAATTTTCGAGCATTTGCTAAATCCATACACGATTTTAGAAAATGTAAAATGTGATAAATTGTTAATTTCAATTCCGTTACGTTTATGGTTTTCACCAGCATATCGTTCTAAAACAGATATGTGGGACAGACATTACCACGAATTTGAAGACTGGCAACTGGATTGGCTTTTAGAAAAAACGGGATGGAAAATAACGGATCGCTTACAATTTACGCATCCCGTAAAAAAGTTAGGATTTAGACCTTTATTAAGATATTTTACTCCAAGATATTATATTGTGGTGGCTGAAAAAGTTAAGAACTAAGACTGCAGATTTTGGATCAACGATTTTGGATTTCGATTCTAGATAAAGTAAAAAAATCTAAAATCTAAAATCTAAAATCTAAAAATTTACAAATGAATTATTATATCGTCATTCCCGCACATAACGAACAGGATTTAATTGGTTTAACTTTACAATCTCTTGTTTCACAGACTGTTTTACCTTCCAAAGTTGTCGTTGTTAATGACAATTCTACAGATAAAACAGAAGAAGTCGTTTTGGGTTTCGCGGCAGAGAATCCCTTCATCTCTGTTGTCAATAAAACTTCGGATGCGATTCATATGCCGGGAAGCAAAGTGATTCAGGCTTTTCAGAAAGGTTTTGAAACTCTGGATTCTGACTATGATATTATTGTAAAAATAGACGGAGATTTAATTTTTCCTCCAAATTATTTTGAAACCATACTCAAACATTTCGAATCAGATTCAAGAATCGGAATGGTGGGAGGATTTTGTTATATTGAAAAAAATGGTGACTGGGTTTTAGAAAACCTTACTGATAAAGATCATATTCGCGGCGCATTAAAAGCATACCGAAAAGAAACATTTCAACAAATTGGGGGTTTAAAACCTGCCATGGGCTGGGATACTGTAGATGAATTGCTTTGTAAATTTTATGATTGGAAAATTGTTACCGATGAATCTTTACATGTAAAACATCTTAAACCAACCGGCGCAAATTACAATAAAACAGCACGTTATAAACAAGGAGAAGCTTTTTATACTCTTGGCTACGGTTTTTTGATCACTGCTATTGCATCTGCAAAACTATCCATGATGAAGAAAAAGCCTTTTCTCTTTTTTGATTATATCAGAGGATTCTGGAAAGCAAAAAGCGCCAAAACTCCTTTGTTAGTTACCCCTCAACAAGCTAAATTTATTAGAAATTACCGTTTACAAAAAATGAAACAAAAGTTAATTTGATTGGTAAAACAACCGAAAAAACCGGAACTCATAACCCAAAACTCGTAACTTCTTTTTACCTTAGCCAATATTTGTAAAAACTATGATGTTAATTCGCTATTTATCCCAAGTAGGAAGATATTTTTTAATGCTGAAGGAAATTTTCAATAAACAGACAAAATGGCCTGTTATGAAAAATCTAATTTTAAAAGAAATCGACGATCTTATTATTGACTCACTTGGAATTGTTTGCTTTATCTCGTTCTTTATCGGAGGAGTTGTAGCCATTCAAACCGCTTTAAACTTAACTAATCCTTTAATTCCAAAATATTTAATTGGTTTTGCAACACGTCAGTCTGTAATTCTGGAGTTTGCCCCTACTTTCATTTCGGTTATTATGGCCGGAAAAATGGGATCTTACATTACTTCCAGTATCGGAACAATGCGCGTTACAGAACAAATCGATGCTTTAGAAGTTATGGGGGTTAATTCACTAAACTACCTTGTTTTCCCAAAAATAGTCGCTTTATTAATGTACCCTTTCGTAATCGGAATTAGTATGTTTTTGGGTATTTTTGGAGGATGGCTTGCTTGTGCTTACGGAGGATTTTCTACTAGTCAGGATTTCATTCAGGGAGCTCAAATGGAATTTATTCCTTTTCACATTACTTATGCTTTTATCAAAACTTTAATTTTTGCGATGTTATTGGCAACGATTCCTTCTTTTCATGGATATTATATGAAAGGTGGAGCATTAGAAGTGGGTAAAGCAAGTACGGTATCGTTTGTATGGACATCCGTTTGTATCATTCTTTTTAATTATATATTAACTCAATTATTATTAGGATAATGATAGAAGTAAAAAACATAGAAAAATCATTTGCTGATAGTAAAGTTTTAAAAGGTGTTTCGACAGTTTTTGAAACTGGAAAAACCAACTTGATTATCGGACAAAGTGGATCCGGAAAAACAGTTTTATTAAAAACATTATTAGGAATTCATACGCCTGATTCAGGAACTATTGAATTTGACGGAAGAGTTTATTCTGATTTGGATAAAGACGAAAAACGTGAGTTAAGAACTGAAATCGGAATGGTATTTCAGGGAAGTGCTTTATTTGATTCGATGACTGTTGCAGAAAATGTAGCTTTCCCTCTAAAAATGTTTACTAACGATAATAAAGCCAAAATCAAAGAACGTGTTGATTTTGTTTTAGAAAGAGTAAATTTGGTTGAAGCGCATAAAAAATTACCTTCAGAAATCTCAGGAGGTATGCAAAAACGTGTTGCCATCGCCCGCGCGATTGTAAATAATCCGAAGTATTTGTTTTGTGATGAACCGAACTCTGGTCTGGATCCAAATACATCAACTCTGATTGATAACCTGATTCAGGAAATTACCAAAGAATACAATATTACAACGGTAATCAACACGCACGATATGAACTCTGTAATGGAAATTGGAGAGAATATTGTTTTCCTAAAAAAAGGACTAAAAGCCTGGCAGGGAAATAAGGAAGAAATCTTTAGAACGGACAATAAAGATATTGTGAAGTTTGTTTATTCTTCTAATTTGTTCAAAAAAGTAAGAGAAGCGTATTTGAAAGGTTAAACCTTTTGAAATTTTTAAATAAAAATAAATCCCAAATTCCAACACTTATTGGAACTTGGGATTTTTTATTGGAATAATTTACGTTGTTAATAATATTTACTTAATCCAAAACCTACAGACACGCCTGCGCCGAAATAACTGTACTTTCCTATATTTCCAAAAATCTTTAATCCTACACTTGGTATGAGCGCGTTGTACACAAGATTAGATCTTCTTTTTTTGTAGTACCATTTGTAATTCGCCTCAAATGGCACACCGCAAAAATTGCTATTATATTCAAAACGGTTTTCATCAGGATCTCTAAACGCACGTTCAAAATTATTATAACTTATTCCTGTTGAAATACTGTAAGAATGATTTTCTTTCAGCCAGCGTCTCCCATACAAAAAAGAATATTCGTTGTTCTCTTCCGATTTATAATAATATGGCACTACTATCAAAAGATTATCCATTCTGGTGTATCCTGTCGCATTCACAAATCTTAAACTAAAAAGACTTTTGCCTGATTGATAATTCAATTCGGCACCACCAGAAAAACCAACATGCTTCATAGCAGAAAAACCTCCAAAAAAATCAACATAAATAATTGGATTTGACTTTTCATTTGTTTCAGTATCGTTTTGTTGTCCAAACATTGAATTTGAAACAAGCAATACAAAAAGGAATTTTAGTAATTTTTTCATCATAGAATTATTTTTTAAATGAAAAATTCCAAATCCCAACTTTACAATTGGAATTTGGAATTTTATTTTAATGAAATTGCTGATTTATTAATTCAACCTCAGCATTTGGATTGAAAAGATACATTTTTCCTGAACTTATTTCAAGGCATTCAAAACGTTTTGTCCGGACAGCAATCTTCTTGAAAATTTTACCATTTTTGATTCTGAAAACGCTTCCATACGGAATTTCAAAAACATAATTTTTGTCGTTTTGCGCATCATATTGCTTCAAAGCGAGAGACAATGTTGTATCCGTATCACTACTCGCCGATGGATTCTTAAAATGCCTCGCTAACAGCGGCAGCAAATGACCGGGAAAAATCTCCGGACGAATAAAAGGAACCATCAAACGTTGAAAAGAAAATTTCCATTCGTCTCCGTGTGGTTTTATATTTCGACCAAATTTTTCAAAAGCTACTAAATGCGAAATTTCATGAATTAGTGTAATCAGAAACCGATATTTATTCAAACTTGCATTTACCGTAATTTCATGTTTTCCACTTGGTCCTCTTCTGTAATCGCCATGACGGGTCTGGCGTTCATTTACAATCTTCAAATGAACCTGATTGGCAACAATCAATTCAAAAGCCGGCTTCACAGCATGTTCAGGTATATATTTTGCTAACGTTTCGCTCAATTTAAGTTAAATGTTATTTGTTAAATGTTAGAAGTTTTCTATTCCGAATAAAACTACGGATTCGTTGACGAAACTTCTAAAACTTTTCCGTTAAAATATTTATTTCCGTTTAATGTAAAATCATAAATATAATTTGCCATTCCTTCCGCAGAAATTGGCGCCTGATATCCAGGGAAAGCTTCATTCAGCATTTCTGTCTGAACTGAACCCAAAGCCAGAACATTAAATGAAATTCCTTTTTCTTTATATTCTTCTGCTAATAATTCTGTTAAAGTAATTACGGCACCTTTGCTTGAGCTGTAAGCTGCTAAACCGGCAAATTTCAGACTTCCTCTTACACCGCCAATCGAGCTGATTGTTACGACATGGCTTCCTTTTTGCAAATAAGGCAACGTAATTCTGGTAAGGTTTGCAACGGCAAAAACATTCACTTTATAAATGCTTTCAAAATCTGCCTGAGTGGTTTCTGCAAAAGGTTTTAAAAGCAAAGCGCCTGCATTATGTACCAATGCATCTACTTTTTTCCATGTTGAAGAAAGAAAATCTTCTACCTTATATAATTCTGATTCGTTTGATAAATCGACAGACAGACACGTTACATTTTCATGCTCTAAAAGTGCCTGCGGAATTTTTCTGGAAATCGCCAATACCTGATTTCCTGCATTCGCAAATTGCAAAGCAAGTTCATAACCAATTCCTCTGCTTGTTCCTGTTATAATAATATTTTTCATGAAGCAAAAATAAACAAAACGCTCAAAACGAACCGTTAATTATTCATCGTAATTTCCTGCGTTTTAGAACTTGTAATTTGAGTTACAGCCGGTAAAAATTCCTGTATAAAAGAAGTCATGTGTGGAATATCCATAACTTTGAATTCATCTGAAGGATGGTGATAAAATTCAAAATTTTCAAAATCAAAAGTACTTATCGATTGGCACGGCTTTTTGAAAGCATCGTAAAAACAATAATTATCAGATCTGTAGAATAATTTATATTCTGCTTCTTTTGGCAAAAATCCAATGGTTTTCTTTCCTGTATATTCATTGATTTTGTCTGCCATATTCGATTTATCAAAACCGGTTATATACGCCAGATAATCACGTTTCATCGGCACACCTATCATCTCGATATTGAGTTGGGCATATAAATTAAAGTCTTGTTTTTTAAGTTTCTGAACCAGACTTTTAGAACCTAACAAACCTTTTTCTTCTCCGGCAAAAAACACAACCAGAATACTTCTTTTATTAGATTTTGTTTCGCTAAAATATTTTGCCATCTCGGCAACGGCAGTAACTCCCGAAGCATCATCATTCGCTCCATTGTTTATTACGTCTTCTTTTTTTGCTTTTTCTAAACCAATATGATCATAATGCGCACTCAAAACCACAAATTCTTTTTTAAGCTCCGGATCGTTTCCTTCAATAATTCCGACTATATTAAACGCAGGTGATTTAAAATTGGTCAGCGTATCGCGATAGGTTTTAAAATATGGTTTTACATTATTTTCTTTTAAAAAATCTTCTAAAAAAACAGCTGCTTTTTCGATTCCTCTTGTACCGGTTTCACGGCCTTCCAATTCATCCGAAGAAAGGTATTTTAAGAAATCAGAAACTTCTGTTTCTTCAACTTTATAAGTGATTTCGGCCGGTTTAGTATTTTCTTGTGAAGAGGAATTGTTTACTGTTGGTGTATTTGATTTACAACTTAACAAAACAAACGGCAGAAGAAAGTATAGTTTTTTCATAAACAGAATTTTAGCTTCAGAAGCTAGAATTCTAAAGCGGTTGATTTAAAATATTTTTTATATACTTTAAATACCTGAATACTTCCCAGAATTATAAAAAATAACGGAATAAATACAGGTATTATATACTTTGAAAACTGATTTGTTTTTTGAAATAAGCTCTGTAAAATCAAAATCAGACTTAACATTCCTAAAAAAACACCTGCCAAAGTTCCTGCAATATAATAATATTTTAACTTTTTTTCGGTCGTAATATACTTTGCATTAACCAAATATAAATTCCAACTAGTCCAAAAAGGCAGTTGCAAAAAATTAAAACAGTTCAAAATCACTCCAATTACAAATGGCGAGTACATTAAATATTCGCTGAGATTACTGTTTGAACCTGAAGCATGATTTGCTTTTGAATAAAATAAATAGGCTAAACCGAACATAAAAATGACTGCAAAAAGATCAATAATCTTCATCAGTTTTTTATTCTCTATAAGTCGTTTTGCAAAGAGAAGTGTAAAGTAAATAACAAACGTTTCTACAAAAACAACTCCAAATAAAAAGAATATCAAATTATTGAGTCCTGATTTTGAGTAGATTTCCAAGCCGGCTAAGTTGAGATATCCCAAAGGAATGGACCCAACAAAGCTCAACAGAAATCCAACAGCTATATTTTGAACTCTTTTTAGCATTCTTAAAAATTTAGAATTTTGTTGTTTTGATCCAAATGCAAACGGTATTGATTGATTCCTGCTTTGTAATCCAAATAAGGAAAACCTCTTTTATGATTGGCCACACTAATTTCATACATATAAGTAATGTGTCGCGCAAGCTCTTTCCAGGCAAACCATACAGAATGTTTTGGGTCGTAAATATGAGTTGGTTCGCTGGCGGCTCCATTTAACTCAACGATCTGAAAATTTTCTCCTCTTTCTAATTCTTCAAAAGAATTGTACATAATGTCAAATCTTCCAAAATAAAATTCCGGAATCTGAGAACAAATCCGGTTTATAGTCTGCGTTAGTTTTGGTGTAATCCAATGACTTCCGTCGAGGAACTTTGCTCCGCGGGCATGATTCCCAAACGGAACCAAGTTTAGTACTTTATCTTTTTGTAAAACATCCATTAAAACCTCTCCATATTCTTCCTGTAAAGCTTCTAATTGAAGTTGAAATCTAGGCGTTTCATTTATTAAATCCTTTATTGTTGAAACTCCATCGCCAACAACAGTCAGAAATTCTTTGGAAACGATTCCTGTAATTCTGCCTTCTTTTTCGTTTGGATGACGCACATAAAAGATTCCAACTTCATTTTTAAACGGAATTAAATCCTGCAAAAGGAAATCAAAATCGGCTTTTTCCATATAATTCGTAAGCTCAGAAACGGTGTGGATTTTTTTAACTCCCGAACCACGAAGACCAATGTCGGGTTTGGCAATTAACGGAAAGTAGATTTCTTTTTCAATCACTTCCTGGACGATCTTTTTT
>SEBM01000352.1 GCA_004296145.1 Flavobacterium sp. | reverse complement strand
ATAAAAACATTAGTGCGAATCGAAATTATCAATCAGTTTTTTGTTCGTTATTTCCCGATTTGGCTTTCAATTTGAAATGAAGCACACATGTTTTCTGAAATACTCTGTGCAAATCGATTCATCTAAATATTGCATATCAACCAAATGTATTTCATTTATTTTGGAACAGTCTGTGTATGTTTTCAATACTTTAGACACAAAACATGGCATCTGGTGCTGTTCTGCATCCAGATTATTATATCGTATGGTGTTGCATCGATTCGATGTTATTGTTTACTAACATCAAATTCACAATTAAATAAATTTGTATTTTTCTTTTTAACCTTAAAAATCTATGCTCTATGTATTTATTTTTATTTTAATATTTAGTCTTCAATTTTTCTAATTCTGTCTAACCATGTAAATTTTAAAGTTGTCGTCGTTATCAAAAACACAACTAATGCAACAATTGCTTTTGGATAATCTTTAATTATAAAAAATATCGGAAGCAGAATCATACTTGACTGCCATACAATTCCGATTACACAATTCAACATATCTCTGTAGAAATCATTGTTTTTTTCGAAAGTCTGATCTTCTGCTTTTAATGTTTTATAAACCGGATTCCAGAATCCCCAAGGTCTTACATTCGCGTAGAAAGATCTTAAAACTTCCATATCTGTAGGTTTGCTTAGCAGAGTCCCTAAAAGACAACCTAAAATGGAGAAACCAAATATTAATGGAAATAAATAAATCGCCTGAACTTGAGCTAATTCATAAAGAAATGATCCTTCGGTTAAATTTCCTTTGTTCATTCCTAAAACAAATTGTAAAGAAGCTATTAATAATCCGGCAAACATTCCCCAGAAATAACCCCAGCCGTTAAAACGCCACCAAATCCATTTTAGGAAATTGGCTGCTACATAACCTCCGTATAAAGCACTTGTAATCCAAAGTGTAAGCGAGTTGATTGAGTCTGCAAAGAATCCCATGAAAACCCCTAGACCAACCACTAAGAAAGAAGAGATTTGACTTACCTTAATATAATGTGCATTTGTAGCAACAGGCTTGAAGTATTTTTTATAAATATCATTTACGATATAAGCTGGTCCTGCATTAACAAAAGCAGAGAATCCAGACATGAAAGCGGCTAATAAACCTGCTAATAGAATTCCTTTTATTCCAACCGGAATATATAGGTTTACGACTTTTGGCATTAATAATTCTAAATCTGCTCCGGTCAAACCAGTGTTTGCATTTAATTCAGGCGCTAAATTCATTAAAGCGATTACAACAATTCCTGTAATCAATAAATATCTTGGAATGAACAAAATAAGATTGGTAAAACCACTCATATAAGCTGCTTCTTTTACCGATTTGGTTGAAAGAATTCTTTGTAAATCATAACTTGGCGTTGGTCCTGCAACACTGGCAAAAAATCCTTTGAATAAAGTCATTCCGATGAAAGCACCAAACATTTTATATCCTTCAGAATCAATTAAATTATTGAAGGTTTGAAATTTATCACTCCACTGGGTTTCAAACTGCCAGCCAAAGAAAACATTTTTCCATTCCTCCGTAATGACTGAATTGATCTGAATATCAGTGTAATTGATAAAAGCGTAACCCGCAATTAAAACTCCCGCAATAATCATGATTAAATATTGTACAACCTCAGTTGCTACTACAGAAAACATTCCGCCTTTTACGGTATAAATCGTAGTTAAAAATATGATTAACAACGCATAAGAACGCTCTGAAGTCAGTAAAATCATATCGCCATAATGAAGCGTTAAATCCCAAGGAAGAATGATTGTTACAAATTTCCCGATTCCTTCAAAAAAGTAAGCGATAAAACCAATTGTTGAAATAATCGCAAAAATGGCGACAATAATATGAGACGCTTTTCCGGCTCTGTCGCTGCCAAAACGTGTTAAAATCCATTCTGAACCCGTCATTACTTTTGATCTTCTGATCCAGACTGCGAGGAACATCATGACAAAAATCTGGTTCCAGATTGGCCAAAGCCACATAAACATGAAACTTTTTACTCCATATAAGAACAAAACGCCAATCATCCAGGAAGTTCCTGAAACATCAAACATTCCTGATCCGTTACTCAGACCAAGAAAATACCATTTGATTGTTTTTCCTCCAAGGAAATAATCATCCAATCCTTTTGATGCTTTTCGTGAAATCCAGATTCCTATACCTACAGAGAGCAGGATATAAGCTACGATAATTGATACGTCAATAATGTCCATTAATTTTTTTTATTTGTTAGTTAGTTTGTATGATTTTTTGAAAGACCCCAGTTTTTATTTGGTTCGGAGCCCATTACAAAATGTAAAATTCCACCTTGTAATAATTGTTTATGCGAAATTGAAGTCTGATTGAATTCAACTCCGTTTAATGTTGCCGACTGGATATAGAAATTCTTTGCCGAAACATTTTCTGCTTCGATTACAAAAGTTTTTCCGCTCTGAAGATTGATTGTTGCTTTTTCAAAAATCGGACTTCCGATTTCATATTCTCCCGAAGCCGGATTCATAGGATATAATCCAATTGAACTGAAAACATACCAAGCCGACATTTGTCCGCAGTCTTCGTTTCCGCTTAATCCGTTTGGTGTTGTATTATATTGTGTATCTAAAATGTAACGTACCCAATATTGTGTTCTCCAAGGTTGATTTGCTTTGTTGAACATGTAAGCAATATGATGACTTGGTTCGTTTCCGTGTGCGTATTGACCAATCAATCCTGAAATATCAGCAGAAACATTGTTTCCTGTAATCTCAGAACTTTCTGTAAATAGTTTCTCTAAACGATTTGTAAAAACCTCATCACTTCCGTGTAGTTTGATAAAATCTTCTACATTCTGAGGTACAAACCAACTGTGCTGCCAGGCATTTCCTTCGGTATAATCGGTATGTTCTCTGTGGTTTGAATGTTTAGGATCAAAAGGTTCATTCCATGATTTTCCGTCTTCCGATTTTCCTCTCATGAATCCGCTTTTTGAATCAAACAAATATTCGTAGGCTTTTGAGCGATTTAAGAATAATTCGTAATCTTCATTTTTACCCAAAGCTTTTGCCATTTGCGCCACGCACCAATCGTCATAAGCATATTCTAAAGTAATAGTAACAGATTCGTCTAATAAATTGTATGGAATATATCCGTATTTTTTGTAGAAGTTCAAACCTCTTTCGTCCTGCATCATCGTTGCTTTCATGGCTTCGTATGCTTTTTCGGCATCAAAACCTTTTATACCTTTTAGGTAAGCATCTGCAATAACCGGAATTGAATGATAACCTGTCATTGTATTGGTTTCGTTGGCAGAAAGTGTCCAGACCGGTAATATTTTTTTTGTCTCGTAATACGCCAGCATAGAATTTACTAAATCTGAAACTCTATTAGGATCTACTATTGTCAATAAAGGATTTTCTGCTCTAAAAGTATCCCAAAGTGATAAAGTAGAATATGCTGTATAATTTTTTGCTTTTACAATTTTATCATCTTCTGTTCTAAATTGTCCGTTTTTATCGCTGTAAGTTACAGGCGCAACCTGCGCATGATATAAAGCGGTATAAAAAATGGTTTTAAGAGAATCTACAGGAGTTTCAACCGTAATTTTGCTCAAGGCGGTATTCCACGTTTTTTCTGCTTTTGATTTTACATCCTGAAAATTGAAGTTTCCTCCGTCTAAATTGTCTTTAGCATTTGCTACACTTACAGAAGACAAAGCTACTTTTGTGTATAATTCGTCGGTGTTGTTTGTATTGAAAAACAATTGTAATGACGTGTTTTCTCCTTCTGCAAATTTACCTTCAACTACTTTTTTATCAGCAATTAAAGTTGTTTCTGTAATTGGTTTTGAAAATTTTGCAACAAAAAATACTTTTTGATTTTTTGCCCATCCTGTACTGTAACGGTAACCGCTTATAGTATATTGATCTTCTATTTTAAGCGAAGTTTTTACGGCTTTGTCCCAATTTATGGCAAATCCTAAATCGACAACAACAGATTGTTGGTCGTTTTTTGCAAAGGTATATTTATGAAAAGCAGTTCTTTGTGAAGAAGTTAATTCTACATTGATTTTAGGATCTTCAAGAAAAACCTGGTAAGAGCCCGGTGTTGTTTTTTCGTTAGCATGACTATATTTTGATTTATAAGGAAGAAAATCGCGTGAAGCGGCTTTAACAGTTAAGTCTATTTTTTTGTTTGTCGGCATAAATAAGATATCTGCCAAATCACCGATTCCGGTTCCACTTAAATGTAAGTGACTAAAACCAGCGACAATTGAATCTGAA
The DNA here is from genome assembly GCA_004296145.1 of Flavobacterium sp. GTDB lineage: Bacteria > Bacteroidota > Bacteroidia > Flavobacteriales > Flavobacteriaceae > Flavobacterium. The sequence continues at coordinate 295 of SEBM01000352.1, read as the reverse complement.
TAATGATATCCTGAACACCAATCCCAACTTGAGATTCCGTTGTCAGGACTCACCTGCAGCATTCCAAACGGAACAGTTGCGCCGGGATAAGTATGTCCGTGTCCGCCTGTTCCTATAAAAGGATCTACATGACCAACAAAAACATCTTTTTTGCTGGTATCATTTTTTATCTTTATTTTACAACTTGTAATTATTGTTACAAATAATATAAGTAAGGTAAAGTTCCTCATATAATACAATCTTAATTTAACTTTAAATTTATATAATTCCCACTTTTATTAAAATTAATTTAGAC
>SEBM01000351.1 GCA_004296145.1 Flavobacterium sp. | reverse complement strand
ATCCTTAAATCATCTAAAATTCTATCAAATGAAAAAAATATTATTCCTTTTTATAACAGGATTATCTTTTAGCGTCTCACATTCTCAGGAAGTTTCTGACGCTGTACGATATGCACAGGAAAACTTAACAGGAACTGCCCGATTCAGAGCGATGGGTGGTGCTTTTGGAGCTGTTGGAGGTGATTTATCTGCTTTAAGCGTTAATCCTGCCGGATCTGCAATCTTTTCTAACAATCAGGTTGGTGTAACTTTGAGCAATCAAAACATTAAAAACAACTCTAACTATTTCGGAACACAGACAAGCGAAAAAGAAAATTCGTTTACCTTAAATCAGGCCGGAGGTGTTTTTGTTTTCAACGACAGAAGTCAAAATAGTAATTGGAAAAAAATTGCTATTGGAGCAACTTATGAAACTACAAACAATTTCGACAACAATACTGTTGCTTTTGGCACAAATCCAACTCACTCTATAGCTGATTATTTTTTGGCTTATGCAAACGGAGATCCTCGCTATAAAAACCCTGTCTCTTTAGGTAACATAAAAAACATCGATTACGCAGATCAGTATTACCAAGAACAACAAGCTGCTTTTGGATATAATGGTCAGGTTATTAAACCTGCTTCGGAAAACAATAATAACACGCAATACATTAGTAATGTCCCTACTGGAAATAATCCTGCCCGAAATGATTATTATCAGGAAAACACAATCAACGAAAGAGGATATAACAGTAAAGTAAGTTTTAATATCGCAACATCTTTTAAAGACCGTCTTTATTTAGGAGCAAACCTAAATGTACATGTCACAGATTACAGAAGATCCAGCACTTTTTATGAAGATAACGACAATCCTCTTCAAACAGGATACACTATATCTAACTTACGTTTTAATAACGAACAATATACTTATGGAAATGGCTTTTCTTTTCAACTTGGAGCTATTGCCAAAGTTACAGAATCTTTCCGTCTGGGTTTAGCATATGAATCAAACACATGGTACGAACTGTATGATGAAATTTCACAAAGTTTATACACAACTCTAGAAGCTTCTACAGGGCAACCGATAAACACAATAAACAATCCAGGGTTTTTTAATGTTTACGAACCTTATAAACTTCAAACACCCGGCAAATTTACTTTTAGCGGAGCATATATATTTGGAAAATCTGGTTTAATTAGCGTTGATTATTCTATTAAAGATTATAGCAATACTAAATTCAAACCAACAAGCGATGAAGGTTTTAGAGGACTGAATAATGACATCAGTGACAATTTGACTACTGCAGGAGAATTAAGAGTTGGTGCAGAATACAAAATAAAACAATTGAGTTTGCGTGCCGGTTACCGTTATGAAGATAGTCCATACAAAAACGGAACTACAATTGGCGACTTAAACAGTTACTCTGGTGGTTTAGGATATAATTTTGGTACAACAAAATTAGATTTAGCTTATTCTTATTTGGAAAGAAAATCTAATCAGGGATTTTTTGAACGCGGATTTACAGACGGGGCAAACATTTCATCGAAACTTAACAATGTTTCTTTGACTTTATTATTTGAATTGTAATTAGGAATAAAATAGATGAATGAAAATTTCCGTTGGGTTTCTGACCTGACGGATTTTTTTTTAGCCCTGATGGTAGCGGCATCCTTTTTCTGGCTCCTTTAGACAGAAAAAGATACAGCGAACAGCAGGATTAGCTTCATAAAAAACATCTAAAAGAAACGTAAACAGTCGCTGTTTGAATAAAAAAGTGTAATTTTGCACTCCAATTTATAAAAGTATGAGAACCAAGTCTTTAAAAAAGAACAAAATTAACGTTATCACTCTTGGGTGTTCGAAGAATGTATATGACAGTGAAGTGCTTATGGGTCAACTTCGTGCAAACGGAAAAGAGGTTGAACACGAAGCTCCCGCAGAAAGAGAAGGAAACATTATTGTAATAAACACTTGTGGTTTTATTGATAATGCCAAAGCAGAGTCGGTTAACATGATTTTGGAATATGCAGATAAAAAAGACAAAGGTATTGTTGATAAAGTTTTCGTTACAGGATGCTTGTCTGAACGTTACAGACCTGATTTAGAAAAAGAAATTCCGAATGTGGATCAATATTTTGGTACAACTGAACTACCTCAGCTATTGAAAGCATTAGGAGCCGATTATAAACACGAATTACTTGGGGAGCGTTTAACTACAACTCCAAAAAATTATGCTTACCTTAAAATTGCCGAAGGCTGTGACAGACCTTGTAGTTTTTGTGCAATTCCGTTAATGCGCGGATCTCACGTTTCTCAGCCAATTGAAAAATTAGTAAAAGAAGCTCAGGGGTTAGCTAAAAACGGTGTTAAAGAATTAATTTTAATTGCACAAGACTTAACTTACTATGGTCTTGATCTTTATAAAAAGAGAAATCTTGGCGAATTACTAGAAGCTTTAGTAAAAGTAGAAGGTATTGAGTGGATTCGTTTGCATTATGCTTTCCCAACAGGTTTCCCGATGGATGTTTTGGAAATCATGAAACGCGAACCTAAAATTTGTAATTATATTGATATTCCGTTGCAACATATTTCTGATTCTATTTTGAAATCGATGCGTCGCGGAACAACTCAGGCTAAAACGACTCAATTACTAAAAGATTTCCGTGCAGCAGTTCCGGGAATGGCAATCAGAACAACTTTAATCGTTGGATATCCTGGCGAAACTCAGGAAGATTTTGAAATCCTGAAAGATTTTGTTCAGGAAATGAAATTTGACAGAATGGGATGTTTTGCTTATTCTCATGAAGAAAACACACATGCTTATTTACTTGAAGATGATGTTCCGGATGATGTAAAACAAGCACGTGCAAACGAAATAATGGAATTACAATCTCAAATTTCCTGGGATTTGAATCAGGAAAAAGTTGGAAAAGTATTTAAATGCATCATTGACCGAAAAGAAGGTGCACATTTTGTTGGAAGAACAGAGTTTGACAGCCCTGATGTAGACAATGAGGTATTAATTGACGCTTCTAAATATTATCTAAAAACCGGCGATTTTGTTAACATTAAGATAATTGAAGCAACAGAATTTGATTTATACGGAGAACCTGCTTAAATTTACAATATATATTTGCTAACTTTTGATAAATAACTTTTATGAAGTCTATTCAATCTTTAATTCTTTTGGTTTTTACCTTATTATCTATGAACACTGTTTCTGCCCAATACGGAAATGGATATAACAATGGTTATGGCGGTAGCGCTTACTCAAGAGGAATGGGAATGGACAGAAGCATGATGCAGGGCCCGCAAAGTTCTCCAAGCAAACCTAAAGAAGTTCCTGCTGAAGAAACTGCAGCAAAAATTGTAGAGCAAATGAAACCGGAAGTAAATCTTGATGAACTTCAGGCTATTGCCATTACAAATGTTCTCGCTGACAGTATGAGAGAACAAGGTGTTCTTTTGAAAAATGAAAGCAGTAGTCAGGATGAAAAAATTGAGCAAATGAAGGCTTTAAGAGAAAGCACTAATAAAAAAATCAACGCTTTTCTTAGTCCTGATCAGATTGTAAAATATACCACTTTTATGGATAATTTTAAGGAATTCAAAAAAACTAAATCAAAAAAGAAAAAAGATTCTAAAGATAAAAAGGAAGTTAAAGAAGAGATAGAAACAGGAAAAGTTCCGGAATAATAGTCTAACTAATTCCAAAATGAAATTGATTATGATGAAAAAACATTTTTGTTACCTGCTTTTAGCAATTATTATTACTTCTTGCTCTACAAATCCTTATAAAAAAACCGAGAAAGTCTACGATCAACAGCTTAAGACTTTAGAAAATCAGATTACAAGTAAAGATGCTCAGCCAATTCCTCCTGTAAGTCCTTTGGCAATTGACACCACATATGCACAGCAATTAAGAATTGTAAAAGATACTTTATCAAAAACCAATTCTACTGCTTTATTAAATGGTATTAACACAGAATGGATTGGTACTGTGAATTTTAATCTGAGAAAACCAAGTTTTATTGTTATTCACCATACTGCACAGGATTCTATTCAGCAAACTATAAATACTTTTACCAAAACAAAAACTCAGGTAAGTGCACATTATGTGATTTCTGAAAATGGAAAAGTAGTTCAGATGTTAAATGACTATTTAAGAGCATGGCATGCGGGAGCTTCAACATGGGGAAAAAATACGGATTTGAATTCCAGCTCAATTGGCATTGAATTGGACAATAATGGTTTTAAACCATTTACAGAAGCACAAATAAGCAGCCTTGTTGCTCTTTTGACAAAACTAAAAAAAGACTACAACATTCCGACTCAAAATATATTAGGCCACGCCGATATTGCTCCAGGTAGAAAACAAGATCCAAGTGCATTATTCCCTTGGAAAACATTAGCAGAAAAAGGCTTCGGAATATGGCCGGATGAAATTTTAGAAGAAGCTCCTTTTGACTTTAAAATCGAACCAGCTTTACGTATTATTGGTTATAACACCAAGAATCTTACAGCAGCAATTCAGGCATTTAAACTACATTATATACAAACTGATGCTACTTCAGTTTTAGACAGAAAAACAATAGATACTATTTATTC
>SEBM01000350.1 GCA_004296145.1 Flavobacterium sp. | reverse complement strand
AAGACACCACGCCGTGCCTTTGTGTCTTCGTGGTTCAAATTCCTAATGCATTAACCGAATCCCCTTTTTACAGATATAGTAATGAACAGGAAGATTTTTTTGAAGATAAGAAAATCACTGCTTTATTTAAAGGAATTCCTCCCATCAATACTGTAATAGAAGACAGCGATAATAATTTATGGTATTCTTATGATGAAACTCTTGGTGTTCTGGTAAAAACTGCATCCGGAAAATACTATCGTAAAGAAGCTCCGTTTTCAAATCTAACCGGAAATTTGGTTGACCATTACATTTCAATTAATACAATTGACCCGGGTAATATATTTATTGGCTTGACAGATGGTTTAGCTCATTATGATTCAAAAATATCAAACAAATTCATAACAAAACCTCATGTTTTTTTTGAAAGTTTTTCTTCATCAAGCGACACAATTATAACCGGAAATCTCGAAAATCCTTTAACCGATTTAAGAGTGCCTTATAAGTCAAACCACGTTAAATTTACTTTTTCATCTCCAACTTTTGAAAATCAGGAAAACATAACCTATTCATATAAATTAGAACCTTTTGAAGAAAACTGGCGAAATTGGTCAACTCTATCTGTAAAAGAATACACAAACTTAAGAGAAGGAAATTACAAAATGAAAATCAAAGCTAAAAACAGCTATGGTATTGAGTCAAATATAGAAGAGATTAATTTTACAATATCTCCTCCCTGGTACCGTCATTTTTTGGCTTACTTAACTTATTCTTTGCTCTTTATTGGCGCTATATATATTACTTCAACCAGAGTAAAATTGAAAATCAGAAAAAATAAGTATTACGAAACAATAGAGCAAAGAAGATTATATCTTGAAAAAGAATCGAAAATAAGACACGAACAACACGAATTAGAAAAAGAAATCGAAAGACTGAAGAGTGACAAGCTTCAAATTAAAATTCTTGCCAAAGACAAGGAATTGGTTAGTAATTCTCTGCAGGTCGTTAAGAAGAACAAAGTTTTAAATGGTATAATTCAAAAAATTAAAGATATCGATGCTAATACATTGGATGATACTACAAAATTTGAATTTAACAAATTACACAAAAGCATTGTCAAAGAAGTTAACACAGATAAAAGCTGGAAGGACTTAGAAAAACACATCAAAAACGTCCATTTTGAGTTTTTGAAAAGACTAAAAGAAAAATATCCAACAATATCTCCTCGTGAGCTTGATTTATCAACTTATCTGTTAATGAATATGTCTACGAAAGAAATTGCCGAAATCATGAATATTTCTACAGGTGGTGTAGAATTAGCAAGATATCGTCTAAGAAAAAAACTGGGATTAAATAAGAAAGAAAATCTTATCGGGTTTTTAATGAGTGTATAGAGCAAACAAAAACGCCATCATAATTTGATGGCGTTTTTTGTATTTTCAATTATTATATATAATCCAAAGTACGTTCTAATGCCATACCTCTGGACCCTTTTATAAGAATTGTATTTTCATTAAATGTAATTGTTTTTAAATGTTCTGCAAATGCATCAAAGCTTTCATAGAAACGAATATTTTCATTTTCAACTTTATGCTCATAAAAATCTTTACCTATTAAATAACAAGCAGATTCGTTTTGGTTCAAAAGAGAATCCACAATAATTTTATGTTCTTGTTTGCTTTCGTTTCCAAGCTCAAACATATCGCCCAGAATCATTATTTTATTCAGATTGTCTAATTGTATAAAGTTTGCAATTGCAACCGCCATACTACTCGGATTTGCATTATAAGCATCTAATATAATCTCATTTGACCCTTTCTTCAACAATTGTGATCTGTTATTTTCAGGAGTATATCCTTCTATGGCAGATTTTATATCGTTCTTTTCAACTTTAAAATAGCTTCCGATAGCTACTGCAGCATTAATATTATTTGCATTATAAAGTCCAATTAGATTTGATTTAAGACTAAAATCATTATAAGCAATTGCAACGAATGGATTTGCTTCTATACTTAAGATTTTAAGATCCGCTTCTTCTTTTTTGATTCCAAAAGTGAAAGCCTGAATTTGATTAGATCTTTCTATCTGAATAGGATCTTCAAGATTTACAAAAGCTGTTTTATTATTTTTTAAGAGATATTGATACATTTCACTTTTCCCTTCAATCACACCTTGAACACCTCCAAAACCTTCTAAATGTGCTTTACCAAAATTGGTAATATAACCGTAATCAGGCTGAGCGATTTCACATAAAAATTCAATTTCTTTTTTATGATTAGCACCCATTTCAACAATACCAATCTCAGTTTCTTTTGTAAAAGACAATAACGTCAAAGGAACTCCAATATGGTTATTCAAATTTCCAATCGTTGCCTTTGTATTAAACTTTTTGGACAAAACTACATTTATAAGTTCTTTTGTGGTTGTTTTGCCATTACTACCTGTTAAAGCAATAACTGGTAATTTTAAATAAGATCGATGAAACTTTGCCAATTCCTGCAATGTTTCTAAACTGTTCTCAACTAATATAGTTCTATCATCAATCAAGTATGATTCATTGTCAATAACAACAAATAAAGCTCCTAAATCAAGTGCTTGTTTAGCAAAAGTATTAGCATCAAAGTTTTCCCCTTTAATAGCAAAAAACATAGAATTTGCTTCAATTTTACGAGTATCAATTGAAACAGATTTACATTGCAAAAACAAATTATGAATGTCCTGAATATTCATTATAAACTTTTTTAAAAAATAAAAGCCCTAACTAAAGGGCTTTTATTACAATTAAATATATTGTTAGTTTCTAGGCGATTTTCTTCTTTCAGTTTTAGCACCTACTCTAGACATAGCACATCTGAATCCGATGTAGTCTGTTGCCATATCCTGAGGGAAATATCTTCTCTGAGCAGGATCTAACCAGTAAGCTCTGTCTCTCCAAGAACCTCCTTTGTATACTCTTACGTTATCATCGATTAGAGTTGTACGTTTACTAGAGTTATCATATTTTCTAACCATTTTACCTAAACTATCTGTAGTGATATTATGTTTAGGCGCATTGTACATGTTTTGATCAGCTTTTGCTCCAGATTCTGAATCTCCAAAGTCAAAATATTTAGATGATTGTTTATCACCATCTCTGTAGTTGATGTTATCGCTTGTACTGAAATTTGTTCTCAAGTATGTTTCTTGCTCGTCAACCGGAACCTGAGCAATTTCACCTGGAAGGTTTCTTGCTACAACTTTACCATTACTTAAAGTATCATATTTGATATTATCTTTAGTGATGATTTCAAGTTTTCCGTCTTTACCAATTTTGTTTTTAGCATATTGATTTCCTCTGTAGTAGTTAAAATCATTAGCTTCATTATCAATTATAGGTCTGTAAACGTCAGCTACCCATTCTGCAACGTTACCTGCCATATCGTATAAACCAAAATCATTTGCCGCATAACTTTTTACAGCGTTTGTGATATCTGCACCATCATCAGACCAACCTGCAATTCCACCGTAATCACCGTTTCCTTGTTTGAAGTTAGCCAATTGATCTCCTTTGTTTTTACGTTTAGATGAACGTGTATAATCTCCAGACCAAGGGTATTTCTTTTGTCCTTTATATATATTGTATTCTCTTTGTCCAACATCAGCTGCTGCTGCATATTCCCATTCTGCTTCTGTAGGAAGTCTGTATTCTGGCAAAATTACACCAGAAGAACGTTGTGCATAAACATTTTTAGCATCCGGAACGACACCGTCTTTACCAGCTCTAGGTCTTTTTCCGTTTGGACTTTTCTTTAATACGATATCTTCACTACCACCGTAAGAAGTAGATGGAGAAGCAAGGTAAGCTTCTGTATTAAATAAACTTTCAGCGCTTACTTCATTTGTTTTAGCACCTTTTTTGATATAACCATTTTTCTCTAAAACAGCTTCGTTTACACGGTCTGTTCTCCATTTACTAAATTCAACTGCCTGAATCCAGTTAACACCAACTACAGGATAGTTAGCATAAGATGGGTGTCTTAAATAGTTATTAGTCATCGTTTCGTTATATCCTAAACGATTTCTCCATACAAGAGTATCAGGAGATGCTCCTTCGTATATATTTTTGTAATTTTCTTCTGTTGGAGGAAAAACTTTCTTTAACCACTCAAGGTATTCAAGGTACATACCATTAGTAACTTCAGTTTCATCCATGTAGAAAGATTGAACGTGTTGTTGAGTTGGAGTATTATTCCAATCGTGCATAACATCATCCTGTACTTTACCCATAGTAAACGTACCTCCTTCAACAAAAACTAAACCAGGGCCAGCCTGTTGTTTTTTCCCTGCATTTCTAGCAGAAGTTCCATTCTGACTATCTACGTCCCAACCAGTAGCTCTTGAAGCGTGAGAGGAACTCGATTTTTTGCTACAACTAGCCGTGCCCAACATCAATACCATTGACATCATTAATTGCAAGACTACAATTTTGTTTACTTTCATACTCATTCTTAGGTGATAAATTTAGGTGCTGCAATATAACAATTAACATTTAATTAGCAACATCCGTTCTAATAATTTTATTTAGCTGTTTTTTACCAGAAAATAACCTATAGTTACGAACGCAAAAATATACTTTTTATTATTTACTATAACATGAAATAC
>SEBM01000349.1 GCA_004296145.1 Flavobacterium sp. | reverse complement strand
TTATATTTTTGTTGTCATTTTTCTTTGTGCTTTTTGTGAATACCAGAATGGCATTAATTAATGTTTTTATTGGATTTTTAATTGTTTTGTTTTTCGAAATAAGAACTAAAATCAAATTAAAAAATGTGATTTTGACTGCCGTATCAATTTTTGTTTTGTTAGGCGGAATTTTATTTTTCTTTGTTCAGAAGGATTCTTATATGAAAGAAAAATATTCGTCTGTTTCTTTTGCCTATATGGATAAAGTAGGGAAACTGGACGAAATCGATCATCCGGAAGTAAAGGTTTTTAATTCACTGGTAACGAGACTTTCTATATGGAAATCAGCTTGGGAATTGTCTCTAAAAAATCTTCCTTTTGGTGTTGGAGCTTCTGACGGAAAACCGGAATTAAATAAATACTACAAAGAAACTAATCAACAGTTTTTAGCAAAATATGAATTTCCGACGCATAACCAGTTTCTTGATTTTTTATTAAAATTCGGAATTTTGGGACCGTTGGTAGTGGCACTTTATATTTTTACAATTGCTTATTTAGGATATGATCTGAAAAACGGCATCATACTTTCTTTTTTTCTGATCTTTTTTACTTCAAATTTAACGGATGATTTTTTACTCCGTTTTGACGGAATTGCCTTTAGCGGGTTTTGGTTTTCTGTTTTCGGAAGTTTATGGCTGCAGCAGAAATCATTGATTGTAAACCGCCAATAATTCTTTGAAGTTTTTGTTTTTATCAAATAAATTTTGACATCTCGCAAAGGAATTTTCACCAAAAAGAGTTCTGTTAGCAGGATTTTTTAAAACTTCAAAATATTGATCCAATTCTGTGATTTCATCAAACAGAAATCCAGTTTGGTTATGTAAAACAATATCTTTATTTCCAATTATTCTGGTTGCAATAACTGGTTTTTGAAGCGCCATTGCCTCAAGAACAGCAATCGGCAAACCTTCCCAAATGGAGGTTTGTAAATAAATATCTTTTGCATTTAATTCTTTTAAAACTTCAGCGCGATCCAAAAGCCAGCCTGTAGCTTTTATATTTTTAGCCGTTAAAACAGATTTTAAATCTCCATCACCAATCCACACAAAATCAAAATCAGGAAAACGTAATGCAATTTGGTTAAACAAATCAGGATTTTTTTGAAATGAAATTCGCCCGACTATACCAATAGTTAATTTAATATTCTGATGAGGTTGTAAATGTTTTTGAATTTCAGGAATATCAATACCATTTCGCACCAATTTTGAATCACCAATTTTCTTTGCAATCTCATATTCAGTATCGCCGCAGGCAATTGTTGTTCCGCCAAAAAATTGCTGAATTCTTTTTTCAATATGATAGTATAATTTCTTTTTAAAAGAAGAAATATCAGTTCGAAGAAAAGCATAACCATGTGGAGTGTAAAATAATTTCTTTTTTCGGAATAAGAAAAAATGAGCAATTCGACCTAAAACTCCAGCTTTTGAAGAATGAAGATGAATAACGTCAGGATTGATTTTTTTGAGTTCCTGATATAATCTAAAAGTAGACTTTAAATCCTGAATTGGTGAAAATTCCCGAACCATATTGATTTCAATAAGATTGACTCCATCTGAAAAATCCTTCTTTATATTTTCAGGATTAATCTCTTTTCGGTTTCCGCTGTAAATGATTGTTGTGTCAACACCTTTATTCTGTTCTTCATCTCCAAAAAAAGTAGATAAATCTCTAAAATAAGTATAAACGCCGCCGCCTAGAGCTTCAATAATATGTACAACTTTCAAAACAGAATGGTTAATTGTAGGTAAAAATAGATAAATATGGTTACATACAATCAGTAAACAGTAAACTTCTTTCAAAAATATGATTCTGTATGACATTCAAAAGGCCAGATATTTTATTTACATTTGTGGCTATTTCTTAGGATTTTTAATAAAGAAGATAATCCAAAAAAATATTCAATTAAATCAATTATGAAAAGAATACTTATCACCGGAGCTGCAGGATTTTTAGGATCGCATTTGTGCGACAGATTCATTAAAGAAGGCTATTTTGTTATTGGAATGGATAACCTGATTACTGGAGATCTTAAAAATATTGAACATTTATTCAAGTTAGAACAGTTTGAATTCTATCACCACGATATTACCAAATTTGTCCACATTCCTGGTGATTTAGATTATATTTTGCATTTTGCTTCTCCGGCAAGTCCGATTGATTATTTAAAAATTCCTATCCAGACGCTTAAAGTCGGTTCTTTAGGAACGCATAATCTTTTAGGTTTAGCCAGAGTAAAAAAAGCGAGAATTCTAATTGCATCAACTTCTGAAGTTTACGGAGATCCGTTGGTTCATCCACAAACAGAAGAATATTACGGAAATGTAAATACAATTGGCCCACGTGGTGTTTATGACGAAGCAAAACGTTTTCAGGAATCAATCACAATGGCTTACCACACTTTTCACGGAGTAGAAACCAGAATCGTTCGTATTTTTAATACTTACGGTCCAAGAATGCGCTTAAACGACGGACGTGTAATTCCTGCATTTATTGGGCAAGCACTTCGAGGTGAAGATTTAACGATTTTTGGCGACGGAATGCAAACGCGTTCTTTCTGTTATGTAGACGATCAGGTCGAAGGTATTTTCAGATTATTACATTCAGATTATGTATATCCTGTAAATATTGGAAATCCGGACGAAATTACCATTAAGGATTTTGCAGAAGAAATCATAAAACTGACTGGAACAAATCAAAAAGTGGTTTATCATCCGTTACCAATAAACGATCCTTTGCAGCGTCAGCCGGATACAACAAAAGCAAAAGAATTATTGGGCTGGGAAGCGAAAGTAAGTCGTTCTGAAGGAATGAAAATTACGTACGATTATTTCAGGTCGCTTTCTAAAGAAGAACTTTCAAAAGAAGAACACAAAGACTTTTCTAGTTATATTAAATAACAAACTACATACAGCTCGAATTTTATTATTGAAATTCGGGCTTATTTTTTATAAAATCATAAATTTCCGAACGCACTCAACATCAAATGAACGATTTAGTTTCGATTATAATACCGACCTATAATACTGAAAAGTTTATAAGAGCAACTTTACAATCTGTTCAAAATCAAAGTTATAAAAACTGGGAAATGATTTTGGTTGATGATGCGTCAACAGATCAGACAGTTTCTATTATTGAAGAATTTGCTCAAAACGATGATCGAATAAAACTGTTTAAACTAGAAAAAAATTCTGGAAATGGTTTTGCCAGAAATGTAGCTTTAGAAAAAGCAACAGGAAAATATATTGCTTATCTCGACGCCGATGATTTATGGTTTCCTGAAAAGCTCGAAAAACAGATTCAGTTTTTAAAAACCAACAATTTACCATTTACTTTTAGTTTTTACGATTGTATTGATGAAGAAGGAAATAATTTAAACAGAAGGGTAGAAGCGCCATTAAAACTGACTTACAATCAATTATTTTTCTGCAATTATGTTGGCAATTTAACTGCAATTTACGACGCTGATTATTTCGGAAAAATTACATTACCGGCTTCTCAAAAAAGACAAGATTGGAGATTGTGGCTTACGATTTTAAAACAAATCAAAACAACAAAACCCGTTCCGGAACCTTTGGCGTTTTATAGAATAAGAAAAGATTCTATTTCATCGTCAAAATTTAAATTAATCAAACACAACTTCGGAGTTTATAGAGAATTTCACGGCTATAATTTTGTGTTTTCTATTTTGCTGATGTTGAGGTTTTTGTTTACGCAATTGGTGATTAAACGGAGGTATATTAAGAAGAATTAAGTATTATTGTTCAAGGTCGCAATTTGCGACCTTGAACAATAATCGATTTTATTTCTAACATAGCCCAAGGTTTCAACCTTGGGAAACGTATTGTTCGACAATTCATGCGTACCCAAGGTTGAAACCTTGGGCTATGTTTTTCAATTAAAACTTGAGGTCACAATTTGTGATTTTAAAGAATATTACATTATGATAAAATTGGAGATCACAATTTGTGACCTCCAATTTTATTTTTTAAATCCAATTTTCACTCTATCCGTTTCATTTTCTTTCTTCTCGGTTAGCTCATCAAGATAAGAAAAAACCAATTCTATATTTTTATCGTGATTTTCTAACTTCTTCTGAATCTGAAGAATATCTACTTTTATTTCTGTTGTGTCCAATATCATTTGTCTCACTTTCGTGAAAATCCGCATGATTTGAATATTAGTTTGAATTGCTTTGTTGCTTTTGAGAATACTTGACAACATTAGAACACCATGCTCGGTAAATGCCATTGGTATATGGCGTAAACCCATTTTATCAGAATTGGAGGTCACAAATTGTGACCTCCAATTTTCAAACTCTGATTTATTGAGTTCAAACATAAAATCTTCAGGAAATCTGGAAATATTCCTTTTTACAGCTTGTTTGAATACTTTTGTTTCAATACCATAAAGTATTGCCAAATCTCGATCCAGCATCACTTTTTGTCCGCGAATAAAATATATTTTGTTAGAAATTGTTTCTTCAGAAAGTAAAGAATGATCATCCATAAGTTTTTTAATAAAAAACAAATGTAAGATTTTATTTATATTATAAATATGATTTAAACTGTTTAAGTTTTCCTCTGTTGGTTC
>SEBM01000348.1 GCA_004296145.1 Flavobacterium sp. | reverse complement strand
AAAACGTTACAGTTTACGGTAAAATGTGAAGGAGAAGAAATTCCTCTGGAGAAAACGGAGGTTAATATGTACAAGAATTAAATTAAAATGAGAAAGTTTATTTTGACTCTTACAGTTAGATTAAACTTTTTCCTTCTGTTTTTTGATGTGTTCCCGATGCGATTTTCCCCATTTGATCATCTCGGTTATAATAGGTCCGAAAGATTTGCAATAGTCTGTAGATTCGTAAAGAATGGTAATTTCCGCATCCGGATTTTCTGTTCTTTTCACCAGATTATTCAATTCCATATCTTTTAATTCCCTCGAAAGCATGCGCGAAGTAATCCCCGGAATACTCTGCTGAATTTCCTTAAACCGATGATTCCCGTTACAAATAGCATTGATAATAGGCAGTTTCCATTTTCCTCCTAAAACGTAAATTGTATCTTGCAGGGCTTGGACTTCTTCTTTTTGGTTTCTTGGCATTTGAACTTAATTTTTGTAAAGTAATACAAAAATACAATAATCAAATTACCTATTTAAATATTTATAAAACTTGCTAAATTCAGCCATTCGGCTGGTTGATTACTTACATTAATAAAAGGTAACAATTCATAAATTCTATTTTCAATCGTAGTATCAATTGCCAAACCTAACTCTTCAATAATTTTTGTTAGAATATTTTCTACATCATCTTTGTTACAAAGGTGATCTATTGATCCCGTTAGAAATTGCTGTTTGCAATAAATTCGATACGAATTTGATAAGTTTATTCCCTCATAAACTTTAGAAATATCTAAGCTATTTTTTAAGTTTGATTTTCTTGAATCAATCTGCCCTTGAACACTATTACAAAACAATACATCATTATCCATAAATAGTAATTTCTCGGCTATATATTCTGAATATATTTGATTAATAGCAATCTCAATTTCTGATGTAGATTTATTATGACCCTTGGAAATTGAAAAAAGATTTATAATGTTGGATAAAGAGGTTTTATCTTTTAAAATTGAAGACTCAATAGTGTATGTATTCCAAATAAATGTTTGAAGTTTAGTTTTTCTTATTAATGCATCCTTAAGTTTCTCTTTTTGATCACTTGTTGTATAATCAGCATCAATAATAATATAACATTTACTCCATAAATCTGAAACATTTCCTATTCCACTAAAAAAAACATTATAATGTTTAATTTTACTAATTAAATTATCTAGCCCGTCAAATGCCCAAAATACGCAGTCGATATCTATACTGTTGAGTTCCATAATTTTTCTTATATAATCGCTATCGTCACAACCTTCAACAAAAAAAATTTTATGTGCTTCTAATGCATTCAATATGTCTAATGATGTTTCGGCCCCTATCTTATGCATAATGTGAGAATGATATGAAGGAGAAATTCCTGATTTTCGGGCAGTTAATGTTTGATTGTATATTGGGTAATAGTCCGTTAACACTCCACTGGAAACATCTTCTTCAATAAAGAATATATTTTTAGGATTTGTACTTCTTATTAATGCCTCATTATGGGTTGTCATAAAAAATTGAATATCGTTGTTCCCTAGTTCACTAATAAGCCTTTTTTGTATATCTCTATGAATATGACTGTCTGGTTCGTCTAAAAGAATTACATTTAAATCTTTTTTTGATTCAAAAAGATGAAGTAAAATCTCCATAATTTGAATGGTTCCACTACCAAGTAATGAAACATTTTTATAACCTTTATTTTTAATGTTAACTTCAATAGAGATATTTATATCATTATGAATGTTACCAATTATTTTGAATTCAATTGAAGTATTATTATTAAATAAGATCTGTGATAACTTTTCTTTATAAATTTGGAAATCATTTCCTGATTGATATAAATTAAAAAGTCTATTTCTAAAAAAAAGAACAGACTGTCTTGTTTTAACTCCTTCTTTAATTTTAGGATATAATGAAAACTCTTCTATGGACGGTAATGTAGCAACAGGAGAAGAGAAAAAACAACCAATAGGATTTGGTAACAAATTAAAAATTCGATTGAATTTTGGAAAATCAAATCTATCATGATCTTTTAAAACAATATTGTAATTATTACCGGTAACAGCTTTTATGACGAAACCGATCTCAATTTCTTCTGCATTGCTTTTTATAACCGCAGATATGGTAATTTTATTACGAGTTTTTAGGTCATAAAATATATCTCTATATCCAGAAGTTCTTACGGAATTAAATTTTCGATAATCAAAATAGTTGCTATTTTTATGTGAAAAACGATAATCATTTTGATGTATTGAGATTCTACTAGCTCCTTTTTGTGCTTTAGATACAAGATATCCAAACAGTTCATTCCATAATGATATAGCTTCAAGAATTGTCGTTTTACCACTATTATTAATACCGGTTATGACATTTAAATCTTTTTCACAGTTTAACTTAAATTTTCTGTAACCGCGAAAGTTATCAATGTAAAATGAATGTATATGCATTATTATTTATTTTAAAACGTATTTGAATGAAAACAGCTTAATTAACATCTCTGCTATTTTTTACAATTTTTGTCTTTCCAATATTTGATAAAAGTAGCTAAAGGGCTTATTATATTTTATTATTTGCCTTTTTGGAGGCTTTTCTGTTTCGATTTCGGGCTCCGAGATTTCTTGAAGTAATTTATAGTAATGTTTACTACGATTTCTATCTAAATGTTTGATTTGATTTATAGAATATTTATTTATGTTTAATAACTTAAATCCATTTTTCCAGCACATATCTGTTGAAACTTCATCAAAGTTATCAAGCCCAATACGACCAACAGACATTCCTATTAACCTATTAATTGCCGATTCGGTTGCGCTTCCTTTTGGTTTTCGCATTTTAAATTCGATCGCACTTTTTATTTCTTTTATTATAGTTTTTTGTTTTAGCAACTCTTTTTCTAAAGATTTTTTTCGGACTCTTATTTCCCCACAATAATTAATTTCATAACCTACAAAACCAATCCAAGGAAAAGATTTTTCACCAATTTCACCCCATTTATAAGGGCCTTTGGATTTTCCTTCCCAAAAAAATTTATAATTTATTTTATTTGCATTTATTGTCATTAGTTCACTTTCATTTTTAAACTTATGTGGAAATAATTTTAATTTATGAAGAGCAGCTTCGTAAAGTATTTTAGCATCTGTACAATCTTTCAAATTATCTGAGATAATAATCATATCATCGCAAAATCTTTGATATAAAAAGTTTTTCCCAGTAAGTATAATGTCAGCCTGATTAAGATATATGTTTGCAATTAGACCTGAAAGAGCGCCACCTTGTGGCACACCAATTCTTTCAGTAGTCATATCTGAATAATGATCTGAAATGATATCATTTATCCAGGAAAATTCACCTTTTGGTATTTTGTATGTTAGCCAATAATCTAAATCAGATGACTTTGGCATATCTATATTAAATGCAAAGCAATCAAGATAACTTTCAAAAACACTAATAGGAATTTCAAGATTCAGCTCAGGATATAATATTTTTGATTTAATAATGAGTTCATTAAAAAGGGATTTTGCAATTTTATGATTTACAGTGTCATAAAATTTTTTCATATCACACTCAGCGATATAAAGATTAATATCTTTATTGGCATTTCTAAATTTTAGGATATCGCTTATACAATCGTGATGTGAGAGAATAGTATTTTGATCATTTTTTTTAGATCTAAAAGCATATGAACTGTCTTGAAAATGCTCATCAAATAAATTTGTCAAAAATTTATTAGTTATACTAAGTATTATTCTTTCTTTTAATTTAAAGATGCAAATAGGTCTACATTCATTTATTTCATTTTCTGTTGGGTATCTTTTTATTTTTTCTTTTAACTTAGGAAAAATTAAAGGTGTCGTAATTGTAAATGAATTATCGCAAGAAAGCACTAGAATTTCAGAAATAAATTTTTGCAAGTTTATGTACCATTCTGCTTTAGTATCTTTTTTGCTTTCAACTTTAATTGTTTTTAATAAAGAGTAAAAGTTTTTGTCATTAGATGTTAAAAACTCTTTTTCTGAATGGGGTTTCCTTCTTGATTTTTCACCAAGTTTTATCCATTTTTTTCTTGGAGGTAAAATGGTTTGGAGAAATTTAGTCAAATCATGTTGATATTGTTCAAACTCATTTCTAGGAGTTTTGTTTGACTTCAAATGGTAATTGAATTTTTCATTTGAAGTTAATAGATGTAGTAAATGCTTTTTAGACTTACTTTTAGCAAGTTTAACACGAATCTTACAGATTTGTCGTAGGATTTCGTTTTCGGTAAAATAATTTTCAAACTGTTTCATATTAAAAAAATAGGGTTCCTGTAACGCGATATACTTCACGTGTGACTATGATACTGATACATATTGTTTAATAGTCTCTTTTAAGCTCTCTGGCACTACTATACCGTTTATGAGAATGATATTTGCGAAAAGAAATTAATCCTCCACCTTCAGAACCCCATTTTTTTGTTTTTTTGTTTGATAACCCTTTTGATTTGCTAAAAATATTATGGTACTAAAATTTATGTCTCCTTTTTGTGTTTCATAACAATTATTTAAAAAATTTGTACAAATAATTTCATTGAATTTATTTCCATTTACATCAACATAGTTGATGATTAATTGAGGCTCTAAATGTACATATTCAAGCTG
>SEBM01000347.1 GCA_004296145.1 Flavobacterium sp. | reverse complement strand
CGGGGCGGCTATCGTGACGTTTATACTCCTGTTTTTTCTATCAAGTCTTTTTGCAATTGGACAAGCAAAAAAAACTCCAAAATTAGAAACGTATACAAGCCGAAAAGAAATTTATGAAATAAAATATAATCCTGAAAAATGGATTTTGACAGAGACATCTGATTGGGATGTCCAATTTCATGACAAATACAATTTGGTAAATGCTTATTTTATCGAATATGATTATTTTATTACTGATAAAAATCTCAAAAGCACAATTGAAGATGAATACAAAGAATTTGGTAAAATCAAAAATCTGAAGATCACCAAAAAGAAAATCAACGATTTAACTGTGAATTATTTTGAATGTGAATTAAATTACAACGATATGTTGTATAAATATCAGGGATTCATCTATAACGGAAAAGGTGGTTCTATACAAATGCAATATGGCGCTCAGGCAGAAGCAATTGAACAAAATCAGGGAATTATTGATGAAATGAATAATGGAATTTCAGTTATTAATTAAAATAAAAAAGGCGTAAGAATCTAAATCTTACGCCTTTTGTTTTTATATAAAAACTCTTCGATTATCTTGAATAATTTGGAGCTTCTTTAGTAATAGTAACATTGTGTGGATGACTTTCTGTAATTCCGCTTGACGTAATTCTAACAAAACGTCCACTTTCCTGTAAAGTAGGAATATCTTTTGAACCACAGTATCCCATTCCGGCACGAAGACCTCCAATAAATTGAAGCATACTTTCGTTTAATTCTCCTTTGTAAGGAACGCGTCCAACAATTCCTTCCGGAACTAATTTCTTCACATCATCTTCAACATCCTGGAAATAACGGTCTTTTGATCCGGTTTGCATCGCTTCAACAGAACCCATTCCGCGGTATGATTTGAATTTTCTTCCTTCAAAAATGATAGTTTCTCCCGGAGATTCTTTTGTTCCTGCTAATAATGAACCTAACATTACACAGTCAGCACCGGCAGCAATTGCTTTAGGAATATCTCCTGTATAACGAATTCCACCATCGGCAATTACAGGAACTCCTGTTCCTTTGATAGCAGCGGCTACTTCAAGGACTGCAGAAAACTGAGGAAAACCAACACCTGCAACGATACGTGTTGTACAGATAGAACCAGGTCCGATTCCAACTTTTACACCGTCTGCGCCATTTTCAACTAAATATTTAGCCGCTTCTGGAGTCGCAATATTTCCAACAATCACATCAATTTGAGGGAATTTTGATTTTACTTCTTTTAATGTGTTTACCACACCTTCAGTATGCCCGTGAGCTGTATCAATGATAATAGCATCTACGCCGGCAGCAACCAAAGCTTCTGCTCTTTGAACTGCATCTCCTGTAACTCCAATAGCAGCAGCAACTCTTAAACGTCCTAAACTGTCTTTGTTTGCTATTGGTTTTTGAGTAAGTTTGGTAATATCTCTAAAAGTGATTAAACCAACTAATTCGTTGTTTGCGTTTACAACCGGAAGTTTTTCGATTTTATGACCTTGTAAAACTACTTCTGCCTGCTCTAATGAAGTTCCTTCTGCAACAGTTACTAAATTTTGGCTTGTCATAACCTCAGCGATTGGTCTTGCTCCGTTTTTTTCAAAACGTAAATCACGGTTTGTTACAATACCTTTTAATATTTTGTTTTCGTCAACGATAGGAATACCGCCAATTCCGAATTCTTTCATGGCATTTTTTGCGTCTGCAATAGTCGAATTCATTGGTAAAGTTACCGGATCGATAATCATACCAGCTTCTGCACGCTTTACTTTTCTAACCTTCGCAGCTTGTTGCTCGATGGTCATGTTTTTATGTAAAACACCAATTCCGCCTTCCTGCGCCATAGCGATTGCCATTGCACTCTCGGTCACAGTATCCATAGCAGCAGATACGATCGGAACGTTTAATGTTATGTTTCTTGAGAATTTAGATTTGATACTCACTTCGCGGGGAAGCACATTCGAGTAGTTAGGTACTAATAATACATCGTCGTAAGTTAAACCTTCGCCGATAATCTTGGAGTTGTGTGCTATCATTGTTGCAATTTCTAGTTGAATTGCGTGCAAATGTAGTGAATAAATCGGCAACTTGTTCACTAACTAACTCATAAAATTGTATTTACAGGAAAGCACTTACAAATACAAAACATTAAAATTGAACTTATTTTAAACCATATAAGTAATATAAGTTCATTTAAATACAACGTAAATAAGATGTTCTTATATGACTTATATGGTTTAAAAAAATTAGTCATTTTTATTTTGGAAGACGAAATTCAGACCAAATTGAAAGGATACACTTTTAGCTTTAGATAAGTCTTTATATGCTAAAACATTGTCTACAAGCCCATAAATATTAAATTTTCCTAAAGCACCTGAAAGTCCGAAACCGATGTTTTTGTTCGAAAAAGTATCAAATGTATAAGTTGCTTTTACATCTAATTTTTCAAAAATACTTCGTTTATAAAATGCTGTTACCGCAACAATTGGTGATCTTGGTGCTGTCATAGCAAAAAACTGAAGTCCGACATCATTAAGATATCGTTTTTGTATCTGACCCCTGCAGTTGCAATCTTCATCTGAACGGTATTCTCCAAATGAATATTGAAGCGATGAATATACTTTTACCGGTCTCCAGGTTGTATATTTATTATAAAGTGTATCTCTCGGAATCGCTTTGTCAAATTCGTCAAAAATATTTTCAGGATCATCAGAACCTAAAAAATCGGGATTTACCCCGTTATATTGATATTGTCCCTTATAACTTAAAGTCTCGATATCTTTTGATTGTTTTATAAAACCAACATCAACAATACTGGCTGTAAACTGAAGATTATCTTTAAAATAATAGGTAATTCCGGCATCAAAACCTAAACCGAGACTTCCGTTAAAAAACGTATTATGAGCAATATCTTTGGCAATACTACCATCATATTCGTCTTTTGTGAATTTTGAAATACCTGGTTGATGTGGCATTGGCACCGCTTGAGTAAATTTTTGCCCTTCCGCCTAAAACCAGTTTTTTATTTATTTTTTTATGAAAACCAACATGAAACACAGAAAGGACTTCGGCTTTCAAATTGAGATCGCCTAAATTGAATGATTTTCCGATATAATTTTTGTTTCCGTCTAATGCTAATAATGCCAGATCTTTTGGCATGTACATAAAAAAATCAAATTCCTGATACATTCCAAACGACACATAAGATTGACTTTCTGTGCCTCCTACTCTAAAACCTCCCGAAAATAATTCTAATTGCTGGTTTGTCACCACTCTGTCATTGCTAGATGATTTATTAATGACATTACGTACTTTATCATTAAAATCAACTCCATTATCTGCAAATAAATCATAGGCAGAAAAACTGCTCGAACCCAAATTGGCAGAAACTCCGGATAAAACCGGAACTCCAAAATAAAATTTATAAGACACATCAGCACCCGGGTTTACAAGTGATGATTGCGGAATTGAGGTAAAATTATACAGTACTTCTTTATTTTGAGAATAAGAAGAAAGCTGTAAAAGGACAAGTAATACTAGTAATACTTTCTTCATTCTATCTCCAAATAAGCTGTTGCACCTGATTTAAGTTTTATACTGCCGACACTATTTTCATCTAATGGTGGGCCGGAAGCAACAATTAAAACAAAACCAATTTTGACTGTTTGTTTTAATTGTTCGAGTCTTTGGTTTTCAAATACTTCAGTAGGATATTTTATAACATTTGTTGTTCCTGTATAAGCCGGAACGGGAAAAGAAATGGTTTCAAGAGTTTCATTGTTGGCATTTAGTAATATTAATTGCAAACTAAAAGCCCTGTCAATTGTGTTTTCTATTTCAAAATCAAGTTCTGCTTTTAAGAGATCATCTGTAAAAAATCTATCCTTAAAAACATCAAATTCACGGGTATCAAAAGCAATATGGGTTCCGCCATCGTCTCTAAGCTGACTTGCAGGCACATCAAAATGAGCAAGATTAGCTACTACTACAGGCTTTAATTTTAAATCGTTGAGCTGATCAAAATCTAAATCACTGGAACATGACGCAAATAGCAAGGGCAAAAAAAGAAGCCTTAGTACTTTATTTTCACTAAATAATTTCATAACTACGTTTATATAAGACTAAACTTACAACGTGTAAAGTTATCGGTTATTATTACATTGATAATAAAGATACTATATTTTTAATGAAATTTTCCAAACAATTTTGAAGCTTCATTATAAGCGCTTTCAAAACTAAGTGAGTTTAAGCCTGTTACTTTTTTATTTGCAGTAAAATAGGAAATCAGTTTTTCGGTTGGCATGTTTCCGGTAAGTTTATCCGTTGCCATCGGGCATCCTCCAAAACCCTGAATAGCACCGTCAAAACGTGTACAACCGGACTGATGTGCAGCATCAATTTTTTCAAACCAGGTATCTGGAGTTGTATGCAAATGAGCTCCAAACTCTATTTGAGGATATTTCGGAATCAAATTGGAGAAAAGATAGGTAATAACCTCTGGTGTTGAACTTCCGACAGTATCAGAAAGTGATAAGATTTTCACTCCCATTTTAGACAATCTTTCTGTCCACTCTCCTACTATTTCAACATTCCACGGATCTCCGTATGGATTTCCGAAGCCCATTGAAAGATAGGTTACTACTTCTTTATTTTTTTTATCGGCAATTTCGAGAATTTCCTGAAGTGTGATTAAGGATTCTGCAATTGTTTTATGGGTATTTCGCATCTGGAAATTTTCCGAAATAGAAAAAGGAAATCCTAAATATTGAATCGCCTGATGTTCTGAGGCCTGAATTGCGCCTTGAGTATTCGCAATAATTGCCAGTAATTTGCTCGATGTTTGAGAAAGATCAAGTTGAGCCAATACTTCGGCCGTATCCTGCATTTGCGGAATAGCTTTTGGAGAAACAAAACTTCCAAAATCAATAGTATCAAAGCCAACCCTAAGCAAGGCCTGTATATAGGTAACTTTATTTTTTGTCGGAATAAACGTTTTGATACCTTGCATGGCATCGCGCGGACATTCGATAATTTTGATTTCTTTATTCAAGGCTTATTCTTTTATAAGGCTAAGTTAGTTTCTTTTTTATTGAAATAAAAGTTATAATTTTCTTTAAATCATATTACCATATACTAGAATAAAGATAAAAATTACCTAAAAGTGTAATAATATAAAATATTACCAAATAGTGTAATAATTAGAAAAATTACTTATATTCGTAATAGGAATAGTATTATTTTTTTAATTATATTTGAAATCATGACTAGTGTAATTACAGGTGACATAATAGATTCAAGAAAACAGGAATCGAAAAACTGGATTGAGGGTTTAAAAAAAATCCTGTCTCCTTTTGGAGAAACACCAGAGCAATGGGAGGTTTACAGGGGAGATGAATTTCAAATCGAAATCAAAAATCCTGAAGAGGCATTATTTGCTGCCATTTTGATCAAGGCGCATTTAAGAGCTATAAAACTAGATGCGCGTATGAGTATTGGTTTTGGAGATAAAACACACAACGCTGAAAAAATATCCGAAAGTTATGGCTCCGCTTTTATAAATTCAGGAGAACTTTTTGAAACTTTAAAAAAACAGAAAGTGACTCTGGCAATGCGTACCGGTGATAAATCAATAGACGAAAAGATGAATCTGATGATTCAGCTGGCTTTGACATTTATGGATAACTGGCTTGTACAATCTGCAGAATTTGTAGCTGTCGCAATAGAAAATCCGGAATTATCACAGGAAGAATTAGGACAAAAATTAGGAATTAATCAGGCCGCTGTAAGCCGAAGACAAAAACGCGCCAATTTTGATTTGGTGATGAATTTAGACCGATATTTTAGAACTCAGATAAACAAATTATAGCCTTATGATTTTATTTATAAAACTACTTTTAGCACATTTATTAGGCGATTTTATATGGCAGCCCAATTCCTGGGTGATTGATAAAGAAGCTAAAAAGCATAAAAGTATTTATCTATATTTTCATATACTTCTGCACGGAATTTTAGCTGCAATTCTGGTTTGGGAAACTGAGTTTATACCTTACGCAATCCTTATTGCGGTAACGCATGGAATTATTGATTTAATCAAATTAAATTTTCAAAAAAGCAAAAACAATAAGAGAATTTGGTTTATAATAGATCAAATTGCGCATCTTTTGGTTTTAATTGGAATTGTACTTCTTTATCAAAATAAACCTATTATCGATTTCTGGCTCAATAATGAATTTTGGATTCTAATAACAGGATTGATATTTATTACAAAACCAACATCGATTTTCATTAAAACCATTATTTCTATCTGGAGTCCTGAAAACGACGAAAATTACACTGACAATTCACTCGCCAGCGCAGGAAATTATATCGGAATTTTAGAACGCTTATTCGTTTTCGGTTTTATTTTAACGGGACATTTTGAAGCCATCGGTTTTTTACTGGCTGCAAAATCTATTTTCAGGTTTGGAGATCTTAAAGAAGCCAAAGACAGAAAACTGACCGAATATGTTTTAATCGGAACTTTAATAAGTTTCGGAACCGCAATTGTTACCGGATTAATTGTTCAGGCGCTGCTTTTACAATTGCTTTAAAATCTTTTTGTTGATTGCTTTTATCAAAGCCGGTCCTTCATAAATAAAACCTGTATAAAGCTGAACCAGACTTGCTCCTGCATTTAATTTTTCAATTGCATCATCTGCAGAATGTATTCCTCCCACTCCAATAATCGGGAACGCTTTGTTGCTTTTTTCAGAAAGAAAACGAATCACTTCTGTAGAACGTTTTGTTAATGGTTTTCCTGACAATCCTCCCATTTCTGTTTGGTTTGCAGATTGCAATCCGTCTCTTGAAATCGTAGTATTTGTTGCAATGACACCCGCAATCTGAGTGGTTTTTACAATATCAATAATATCTAATAATTGCTCATCTGTTAAGTCTGGAGCAATTTTCAGAAGAATTGGTTTTATTTTTTGAGTACTTGTTTTTTGCTTTTCTACATTTCTGTTTTGCAAAGTTTGCAACAAAGCTGTCAAAGGTTCTTTATCCTGTAATGCTCTTAAATTTGGTGTATTTGGCGAAGAAACATTCACAACAAAATAATCTACATGATCAAACAAGGCATCAAAACAAATGATATAATCGTTAACCGCTTCTTCGTTTGGAGTGACTTTATTTTTACCAATATTTCCTCCAATCAAAACTTCTGAATTCTTTTTTAGACGCTCAACAGCTTCCAAAACTCCGCCATTATTAAATCCCATTCTGTTAATAATCGCCTGATCTTCTTTCAATCTGAATAAACGTTTTTTAGGATTTCCTTCCTGACCAACAGGCGTTACGGTTCCTATTTCTATAAAACCAAATCCAAAGTCAGAAAGCTCTTTGTACAATTTGGCATCTTTATCAAATCCTGCAGCAAGTCCAACCGGGTTTTTAAATTTAATTCCGAAAACCTCACGCTCCAAACGCGAATCTTTTACATTATAAATCGATCTGATAATTGATGAAACTCCGGGAATTTTTGAGATGAATCTAACAAAAGAAAAAGTAAAATAATGGACTTTTTCAGGATCAAAACAAAAAAGCAGCGGACGAATTATCAATTTATACATAGTAAGTAGTGTTG
>SEBM01000346.1 GCA_004296145.1 Flavobacterium sp. | reverse complement strand
AGTAGAAGGAAATAAAGTATCAATAAGTATGAGTTGGAGTTAGAAAACTTTTTACTCATATCATTTTATAAAATCCCGATTCACAAGAATCGGGATTTTTTTTTACCTAATATATTCAGGCAATTTGACATAGAGTTAATTATGAAACCTTACAATAGTAATTGTATAACGTTATTTCTTACGTTTTTATGAATTTTGAAAGTACCATACATAACATAATTTCTAACCTAAACTTATTATTATGCCAGACGCAAGAATCAAAAACGAGGAACAATACAATGCCCTTTTAGAAAAAGGATACAGTAAAGAAAAATCTGCCCGTATTGCCAACACACCAGACTCAGGAGAAAAAGGGGGAAAAGCCAAACCTTATGAAGAATGGACAAAAGAGGAGTTGTACCAACAAGCAAGAAAAGTAGGTATTTCAGGAAGGTCTTACATGGCAAAAAGAAGTCTTATTAAGGCATTACGAAACAATTAAAAATCTATTGAAAATTTTAAAAATATTATGAAGGCTAAACTTGACCAGGGAAAACTAATTGAGCAATTGATAAAAACGCCTGAATTAGTTTTAGAAAAATTAGATTTAATATATGTAAATGAAGGCACACTTTCTATACAACGCTGTAGAGAAGGTGAGGGTTTTATTTATAAAAAAAATGGCAGATGCATTAAAAATAAAGGCGAAATAAAACGCTTTAATAGTTTGGTGCTTCCGCCGGCCTGGGAAAATGTAAAAATTGCAGATTTGACCAATGGCCATTTACAAGCCGTTGGTACAGATGTAAAAAACAGAAAACAATACCGATACCATCCCAGATGGAATATGATTCGAAACCAGACAAAATTTTATAAAATTGCTGAATTCGGAAAATACCTGCCCGCTATCAGAAAAAGAGTAGATCAGGATCTGGAACAAAAAGAATGGAACAAGAATAAAGTTATTGCGCTAGTGATTCGTTTGATGGAAGAAACCCATATCAGAATTGGAAATGAGAAATATGCCAAAGACAACAAATCATACGGACTTTCGACTTTAAGAAAACGTCATATTAATATTGACCGAAATTCTTTGCGTTTTGAATTTATCGGAAAAAAAGGAAAACAGCATACGATTACAACCCGAAACAAGCAACTAATCAAATTGGTAAGTCGATGCGAGGAAATTCCGGGTTGGGAAGTATTTAAATATTACGATGAAAACGGCGAACGCAAAGTTCTCGACAGTCATATGGTCAATGAATATCTTCATGAAATTTCAGGGAAACATTTTAGCGCCAAAGATTTTAGAACCTGGGCTGCGTCTTTAATATTTTTTGAAACGCTAATGAATATCGGAATAGCAGAAGATGAAAAAGAAATTAAAAAAAATGTTGTAACCGCAATTGATATTACGGCAGATGCATTAGGAAATACAAGAAGTGTCTGTAAAAATTATTATGTACATCCTTTGATTGTAGCGGGTTATGAAGACGGATCTATTTCAGAATATTTTGATAAACTTCGCAGAAACAGAAGTAATCAAAAATACTTTTCACGTTCAGAAGTTGTTTTTTCAGAATTGATAGGAAGCTTTCAGCCCAATTTTCAAATGGATTGAGCTAACAATTGAATGCATTGAGTTAAACTCTTACTATAAATTACAAGAACTTTGTTACTTTAAAAGGAGTTCAAATTGGGGAAACTAAACGACACATATATCTTTAGGTACATGTGTCGTTTTAATTTAAAACAAATTTAAAAAATTATGGGAACTAAAAGTGGGACTTATCAGGACGTATATATAAGAAGAAATGATGAAATGGTAAGTTTAAAGAATGATGTAACAGATTTTTGTGAAAAATACATCAAACCTGTTCATCCACAAAACTGGGATTGGTCTGTAAGAGATTTTGAAAATCCCGAAAACGATCCGACAATTGACGAAGCAAGGGCTATTGCAGCGGTTGTTTATAGAGATTTAAATGAAAATAAGGATACAGATGTCGATCTTTCGACTATGAATAATGTAAGAGCAATAAAAGCCTATTTAAATCCGCAAAGCAAACATGAAAGATTCAATATGGAAGAATTTGCCTTTGCCTTAAAAGTAGAATTAGAACACGGAAGAATAAAGGCGGTGAATGTAACCAACAATCATCCGTTTCTGACTGCTATGATTGCACTCGCGCACATGACCGAAAGCCTGACTTATTATAAAAGATTAGCTGTGATGGAAACGCAAGGAGAGATTTATGAAATTATGCGCAAAATTGAAAGCTCTGAGACAGGAAAAGAAGAATGGTATAAAGAATTAGGCAAAGCCGAACAGGAACTAAATGAAGCAAGATCAGGACTTGCAGAGCGTTTAGAACGAATGGACGATATTCCGCCTTTGGATATTATTGGAGATTAGACATAAAAAAGCCGTTAAATAGTTTAACGGCTTTTTCATTTATTAAAATTTTCTGGGATCATTATCAGGATAATTTTCTCCCGGTTCTTCTTCTTCAATTTCGTTTTTTTCGAGATCGTCTTCTAAATCTTCGTCATCCTCAAAACCGTTGTCATTAAAATCATCATTGTCATCATCGTCAATGTCTTCCAGATCATCTTCAGTTTCATTAAAATCGTCGTTCATGTCTCTTGGATTATCAAAATCATCATTTAATAATTCATCGCCTTCATGATCAAGATCGCCCGGAGCATGAAAATCATCATCAAGATCGTCAACTTCATCAAAATCATCTTCCTCGCTTAGTTTATTCGGAATCGCTTTATTCGGATCATATCCATTTGAAACGGTATGTCCGTAATCACGAACATCGCCAAAATTCTGATGACCTCTTTTTATTTCGCCATTATTGTACAAAGATTCACTCATAATAGCATTTTGCTTATTTAAATTGAGACTTCTGTTTTCAGAAGTTCTATTGCTCTTTTCTTTAGTTTCCATGATAGTATAGTTTAAGTTTCTATTACAAAGCTACATTCTTAGAGTAGGTTTTTCTTATAGAATTATGCTTGCTAATTGTATAATTTACAGATGATTATGATATAATTTGAAGTAAGAATATTATAATGAATTTGGCTTTATTAAAATTAATTTTATGTGGATAGTTAACTACATTTTAATATAAATTAGAAGTCATGCCAGAAGGTCCGTCAATACGAATACTCAAAGAAGAAACCCAACAATTTACGGGACAAAAGATACTTTCTGCATCCGGAAACAGCGCTATTGATATGGATCGTTTAGAAGGAAAAACGATTAAATCGCTTAAAACCTGGGGAAAACATTTTCTAATTTGCTTTGATGATTTTACTGTAAAAATTCATTTGCTGATGTTTGGAACTTACAGAATCAATGAAAGAAAAACTCTTGAGCCAAGGCTAAGTATGGTTTTTACAAATGAAGAAGAACTAAACTTTTATACCTGTTCCGTTAAAATTTTAGAAGGAGATATCAATCTTCATTATCAATGGGATGAGGATGTTATGAATGAAAGCTGGGATCCCGAAAAAGCAAAGAAAAGTTTAGATAAAATTCCGAAGCGAATGATTTGCGATGCCGTTCTCGATCAGGATATATTTTCCGGAGTTGGAAATATTATCAAAAATGAAGTTTTGTACCGATGTTACATTCACCCTGAATCTTTGGTCGGGAAAATTCCGGAAGACAAATTAAGGGAAATCATTGATGAATGCTCGGTTTATAGTTTTCAATTCCTTGAATGGAAAAAGAAAAATGAACTAAAAAAACATTGGCTGGCACATACAAAAAAAGTATGTCTGCGATGTGATCTTCCTTTTCATAAAAAACAAACCGGTGTAAAAAAACGAAGAAGCTTTTTTTGTACAAATTGTCAAAATTTATATCAATGAAAAAAGAAATTGAAATAGGTTGTTCCAGTTACAACAATCGTTATTGGAAAGGCATTTTTTATCCCGAAGATCTGCCCACATCCAAATGGTTCGATTATTATTGCCGGCATTTTGATACGTATGAAATGAACGGAACATTTTATAAATTTCCGACCGTAAGAATATTTGAAAACTGGTATAAAAAAGTGCCTGAAAACTTTCTTTTTTCGGTTAAAGCTCCAAAAGATATCACGCATTATAAAAAATTTATTGACTGCGAAAATTTGTTATCTGACTTTTATAATTTCTGTGAAATTGGTTTAAAAGAAAAACTGGGACCAATTTTATTTCAGCTTCCGCCAAGTTATAATTTTACGACAGAAAGACTTCATACCATCATAAATTCATTAGATAAAAAATTTCAAAACGTAGTAGAGTTTCGTCACCAAAGCTGGTGGAACGATGAAGTTTGGAATGCTTTATCACAAAATAATATCACATTCTGCAGTGTCAGTTATCCCGGTTTACCCGAAGATATTCTGACTCAGTTTCCCATGATTTACATTCGTTTGCACGGAAATAAAAAGCTGTTTTACTCCGGATATTCAACAGAAGATTTGAGAAATATCAAAGAGAAAATATCTAATTCTTCCAAAGAAACTTTTATCTATTTTAATAATACTGCCGGTGTAGAAGGAATTGAAAATGCTTTGGAGTTTAAGAAATTATAACTCAAAAAATTTTTAGCCACAGTTGTGTCATTTCGACGAAGGAGAAATCACATAAAGTTTTTCCTGTATTGTGGTTACGAGTGTGATTTCTCCTTCGTCGAAATGACACAAAA
>SEBM01000345.1 GCA_004296145.1 Flavobacterium sp. | reverse complement strand
CTGATGACTTTTATCTCAGCTTTTACTAAAATTAAACGCTTTAATTCTTGTAAAATCAACGTATCTGGCATAGTACAATAGGATGTTTGGCTTGTATTTTCACTAATATAAAGATTTTATCCCAAAAAATATGTAATAAAATTGATTGGAATTACTTTCATTTGTTGTGAAACAAAATGACGTATTTACTCGATTTTTTTACAACATTTAAGAATAAAAATAATTAAATTCAAGGTTTTTTGTGGTAGTAACCCGCAATAATTAAGAAATCCTTGATCAGGCTTTTTTAAATTTTTTCATAATTGTATCCTTTCTTCACGATTACATAAATATTCGTCCGGAAAGTATCCCGCTCTATTCTAACGAACTTCTAAGAGCTTATAGTTTAAATTTTTTGAGGAATTAATTAGAAAAATAGCCTATGACAATTGAAGATGGTAATGTAACTCCACTGTCGCAATCATATTTTGTTAAGTTATCTAGAATTTTTACCTGATGTTATAAACAAAAAGCTTCCCTTTCGAGAAGCTTTTTGTTTATGGTGCCTTAGCTAAAATAGCTTTTTGTTTATCTGCTTGATAGATCTTTTTGTTAAACTCCACAAACTCATTGTATTTTTCTGGTGGAAACTTTTTAGCACTCATCACTTGTGTTCTGGCATAAGTAATCATGTTATCTTTGGTAATAAACTTGGCAGTATAAGAACCAAATTCTGAGGTGATGCTGATGTCCTTTGGTAGAAACTCAACCGTGTATCCCTTAGGTAAGTCGTAAGTAATTTCATCATCATCTTGATAACTGAAACTGACGGCAAAATAGGTTTTTCTGTTTTCTATCTTAGCAGGAACACTTTCTTTCCTGTTCATTAGATTAAGGGTTAAGAATATTTTATCAGCTCCTTTAGTTAGCAGTTGGTTAGTTTTAAAGGTAATAGCTTCGGTCATTACAGGTTTAGCCTTGTCGGCCTGTTCAAATTTAAAGGCAACTAATTCGGCTCCAGGGATGCCATTATTTTCATTAATTATTTTTCGTTGTTCCACGGGTTCCGCTAAAAGTATACCCATGTTGTCTTCAAATTGCGCATTACCATAACTCGAGTTGATGGCGATTTCTGCAAGCCCATCTTCCTTAAAATTAACTTTGGTCTTTCTGGTTTGATAGTTGTCTTTTGCTAGGTAAGCAGGCGTATGAACTATTTTTCCACCATCTTCAGTAATCATCAATACATTTCTGTCTGCATTATCATAACCAATAAAACCCATTGGAGAATGCTGACTTGTACATTCTAAAAAAGTGGTATCTTTTTCTAACGGAACACATAAAATCATATGGTTAGCTTGTCCCATACTCGAATATTTTGGGTTCATACTAGGCATACCGTTTCCAATTGCAATTAAATTAGATTTTATACCCGCCTCAAAAAGTAAGGCTTTCATATAGTTGGATAAGGCTTTACAATCTCCATAGTTAACTTGAGCAACTTTTTCTGCCAGTATAGGTTTAAAACCCCCTATGCCCAGTTGTACACTTACATACCTTGTGTTTTGCTGTAAATGATTGTACAAAATTTTAATCTTTTCTTTTGGCGTTTTCGCATCCTTAATTAAAGTTTGAACTTTATCCTTTGTAGTTATTGGCAAAACATTCCCGTTTTCATTCAACTTGTAAATCCAAGCGCCGAAGTTTTTCCAACTATCAAAATTCCCTGTGGTATTGTCGTACTCAAATTGAGTAGGAGATACTTTTACCCAGTCAGTAGCATTTTCTAAACCAATACTGTAAGGTTCTTTCTCAATTACAGGAAGGTTGGCACATGACCATTTATATTGCATTTTCTCACCAATCTTTACAGAATCTGTTTTAATGCTGTTGCTTGCCAGATATTTAACAGTTAAACCCGCATTTTTCTGAAAAGTATAACTTGATTTTTCGGTGGCGATGTTATAACCTTTGAGCGCATACCATGAAGGAAAAGATAAAATGCCTTTGTAATCTTTACTATAACTGTATTCTATGGTATAAGGATAGGTAATGCCGTAAAATTTGAGAAATTTGAGTCGATTATCTTCAAACATAGAATAGTCTGAAATTAAGCTTTGGTCTTTAATGTCTGATGACTTATAATCCTTTATTTTCTTTCCGCTTGCATCATAAATGGTTGCTTTGATGTTATAAATGTTTGAGAATTTATCATAATCTTCATTCATTTCTGCTAAATCATCTCCGGCTTTATTTAAAATCGTTACAGCAATTTTATAATCTTGCTGCCCAGTGCTGGCGCTCTTAAAATCAAAGAACATTTCTTCGTTTCTAATTACTGCAATGGCATTTTTTGTAAGCGCTTCAGGAATTTTACTTACATCATAATTAGTTTGTGAATTTGCATTAAATCCTAAACAAGCAAAGAGTAGGGCAATAACTAGTTTTTTCATTCCGCTTTCTTTTTAAATACAATTTGCTCAGCTTGTTTTTCTACAATCGCTTTAAATAATTCCTTCAAATCAAAATATTCTTCTGGGCTATAAAAAGACTTATTGATATCTATCACACTTTTAACCATTAGCGATTTTCCTTCGCTTAAGAAAGTTATGCTAAAGGTTCCCTTGTTATCTGGAATCTTGAATGTTGTGCTTTTTGGCAATTTCTCAACTTCATAATCTTCTGGGAAACTAACCGTAATCCTATAGTTCTCTTTAATAGGATAAGCAAAATCCACAGGGAAAAGTCTTTCGTCATGCTTAAAAGGATTTTCCTTTGTTCTTTCAAATAACAGTGGCGTAAAGTAAACCAAATTTCCAGCTTCCTCCACATTGTCTTCAATAATAACATTCATTGATTCTGATAAAAGCTCATCAAGCGCATCAAGATTGGTTATTTTGTAGTCTGAAAGTTCTAAACCAGTTTTATCCTTCTTAAATGTTTTTAAAAACTCAGTTTCGTTATTGGTGGTGCGGTATTTATCTCTCAAGTTTAAAGCAGCATATCCTTTTGCGTACTGGCTTATGGTTCCTTTAAGTTTATTTTCCTTATCTAACACCAAATTGTAATTAACTATTTTTTCATTAGCAAACGTTGGTTCCATCGCGATCCATCCACCGTCTGCATTTTTCAAATCAATTGATAGACCTTCATGGTTTAAATTATCGTAAGCAATCATCCCGATAGGTAAATCTTTATTGGTGGCGTCTAGTAATATATTTTGGTTTTTGATGACTAAATGGGCAAGTACATTATTAAACTTGGAAATCATCGGATAACCAGGATGCATCCCATTATCTCTTGTGCTCACTAAAAGTGGGCGTACATTTATTTTTGCTTCCTTTAATAAACTAATAAGGGATAAGTTAATGTCGGCCGAACTGCCAGATTTTTTTTCGAAAACAGTTTTAGGATTTAAACTATTTGCATATTTGCCACCATCCCCATTCCATTTGATATTATTTTTTACATAATCAAAAATCAATTTTGTTATCGCTAACGTATCAGTTTCTCCTTTTAACAAGGTGGGTAATACCGATTTGGCGTAAGAGTTTCTGTTGATGAACAAGCCGAAATTTTCATCATCTGCCAATTCCTTGATAATCTTTGGCCATGAGCCATTGTAATCAAAAACCCTTTCTCCTGGAAACTGTGTAGATCGAAGTTCAAACTCAATATTAGGGATGTAGTCATCCACAGTAGTGATAAAAGCCTCGTTTTTAAAAGCAGGGACGTTTTCCAATACGTACTGGTCGTAAGTTGCGGTTGATGTTAATCCCGTAATGTAACTGGCATTAATGTCTTCATGCTTGGTTCTGTTAATGGCCAAATAACCGCCAGTGTTTGTTTTGTAGCTAAAATATTCTGGTATTTTAACATTATACTCGCTATAAAGAGTAGGGATATCACTCTGAAAGCTCCAACCTCTTAAATTGCGAATAAAGTCTGATTTGATAGTGTATTTAAATTCTATAATAGAACCTTCTTTTACATTTGGTAATGCAAATTTTTTATAAGTGAAATTTTTATTAAACTCTTCTGTAAACTTGGCATCCTTGGTAATTTTACTCACGACCATTTTTCCATCAACCATGTTGTAAGTTGAGGCCTCCATACTATTAAGATCTTCTTTACTACTGCCGTCAGCTCTGTATAAACCGATTTTATAATTCGCCAAGTCGTAACCGCTCTTAGTCAAAATTTTATAACGAATGTGCCTTTCAAAAACGTAAACAAAACCATTTGTCTGGTTATATTCAAAACGACAACTGCCTACATCAAATAATTTTATGGCAGCAGCGGCTGAATCTTTACCTGTTGCCTTAGTTTGAAATTCTTCTGGAGCTATTTTTCCGAACTTGAATTCTTTTTTTTGAGCGTAGCTGGATAGCTGGGAAATTAGGATTCCCATGAATAAAAAGAGCGTTTTAATTTTCATGTTTTTAATTATCTATTACAATAATAAAAACATTTTAATGGCTTTCTTAATAAGTAAGAAAATATTTTAATTAAAAGTTGAAGATGTAAAAAGTATGAACATTTTTAGGCAGAAAAGGATGAACGTCAGTTTTTTACTGGCTTGTTAGCAGGGTTACTTTCCCATCCATGGTGCTAACCAGTACGGTTTTTCCGTCTATTACATGAACTGTATTAACCATAGAGTTATCTATTTTATGCGCCCATAGATTCTGCTTTGTTTTAGGGTCGAAA
>SEBM01000344.1 GCA_004296145.1 Flavobacterium sp. | reverse complement strand
ATAGTAATCATGGAAGCAACTACATCGGCTTTGACAAGCACACTACAGCACAAACTACCAAAAATTAAAAATAACGTTTCTTCTCTGGAGCGAATTTTAATGATTGCGAGCGGTTCGTACCTTCTTTACAAAGGGTTATCCGAACAACAAAAAAGTATTCCAAAAATAACTTCGGCAGGCGCCATGTTAGCGAGAGGAATTACCGGATATTGTCCTGTTTATGATGCTATTGACCACATCAAAAACGACAAAGCACAAAACGTAAATATCAGGGTAAAAAGTATGATTAACAGACCGGTTGAAGAAGTGTATGCTTTCTGGAGAAATCTTGAAAATCTGCCAAAATTCATGAATCATCTTCAATCTGTAAAAACGGTTAATAGTACTTTGTCTGACTGGACAGCAAAAGGTCCTGCTGGAATTGGATCACTTTCCTGGACTTCCGAAATAGTAAAAGAAGAAGAAAATAAAATATTGAGCTGGCAATCTTTACCAAATGCTTCAATTAAAAATGTCGGGAAAGTACTTTTTAACCGATACGGAAACCAAACTGAAATTGATGCCATAATTTCTTATCACGCGCCACTTGGAATCGCAGGAGAAGCAGCCGCAAAATTATTAAACCCTTTCTTTGAA
The DNA here is from genome assembly GCA_004296145.1 of Flavobacterium sp. Taxonomy (GTDB): domain Bacteria; phylum Bacteroidota; class Bacteroidia; order Flavobacteriales; family Flavobacteriaceae; genus Flavobacterium. Next base: position 4,055 of record SEBM01000344.1, on the reverse strand, counting down.
AAAATGGTAAATGACGATATTTCAAATCTTAAATCTTATTTGGAATCTGTTCAATAATTTTTGAGATTCACTTAAATAAAAACTGCATCAAATTTTTGTTGCAGTTTTTTTTGTTTCTAATATCAAAAACGAAAGCCCCTTAAAAAGATAAGAGGCTTCCTAAATTAACAATTAACAAGTAAATAACTGCTGTATAGAATTTTATTCAAACTCTATTCAACATCCATTTATTTTTTAGGAACTCTTTTAAGTCCAATTGTTCATTAATATTTTTCATCTATATTTTTCTTCTTTCATTTATACATAAATGTTCAGGGAAAATTTAATTGCTATTATACTCCAACAATTTTTTGAGTTGAATACTATTTTGATGTTAATTTTAATTTGTATTTAATTGATTATCAAATATAAAAATATCATAATGATTTTTGTTGCAGTTTTTCCGTTACATTTTACAGAATTTACTGTTTCAGTTATAGCTACTATATAATACGTAGAATCTTACCATTTTTTGCGAAATAGATTTTTTAACACATGGGAATTATGTAAATCCTGACGGTAATTATATAAAAAATAATCATTGCTATTATTTTCTTTTATTTCCAGTCCAAATTCAGCTTATTATATTCACTATTTCTTTTTATAAAAGAATACTTATTTTATCTTTGGGTAAGTAATCTTCAGATTGGACTTTACGAAATAAAATACCTAAAATGAAAGAACAAAATTTTCCTGTCGTGGGTATTGGTGCTTCTGCCGGAGGACTCGATGCTGTAAAAAAAATACTAAAAGCAATACCTCAGGATTCGGGAATGGCATATGTTATTTTAGAGCATTTATCACCTAATAATCCGGTTATATTATCTGAGTTTTTATCTCAACATACAACACTACCCGTAAACGAAATTATAAATGATATAAATCTGGAGCCTAATCAAATTTATATTATTCCTGATAATAACAATGTTGTTGTAACTGATGGTATTTTAAAACTACAACAAAGATCCCGCAGTGAAAAAAAGAATACTGCAATTGATATTTTCTTTGAATCCCTTTCCACATTTTACAAAAGTTTTTCGATAGGAGTCATTCTTTCAGGAAGTTCTTTTGAAGGTACGATTGGTTTAAAGAAAATTAAAGAAGCCGGCGGGGCAACTATTGTACAGGATCCCGATTCTACAGATTATAAAGGAATGCCTCAAAATGCCATTGATGCTGATGTTGTAGATTATGTTTTGGCACCAGAAGATATTCCGTCTCAGTTATTGGAGATTCATAAAAGTTATGAGACCAATCATGCTTATGATGAAGATGAAGAACTTCCTAAAAATGAAGAAGAAATATTACTTCAGATTATCAATTTGATTTTCTTAAAAACAGGAAACGATTTCCGTCATTATAAACAAGCCACAATAAGACGCCGTATTGCCAGAAGAATGGTAATCGTGCATCGCGAAACTTTGCAGGAATATTATTTTTATATCCGAAATGATAAAGCAGAACAGGATTTACTTTTTAATGATTTTCTGATTCCTGTCACTTATTTTTTCAGGGACGAGCATTTTTTTGAATCATTACCGAGACTTGCTTTTCCGCAATTACTTGAAAACACGGTTAATAATAATTTAAGAATCTGGGTAGCAGGATGTTCAACCGGAGAAGAAGCATACTCTCTGGCCATAAGCCTTCAGGAGTATTTAACAGAAAAAAACAGCGATATCAAGGTTCAGATTTTTGCCTCTGATGTTTCTGAAAAATGCATAGCAAAAGCCCGTACTGCCATATATTCGGCACAGGATGTACAAAATGTATCTTCGGCACGACTCAATAATTATTTTACCAAAAGAGACGGCAATTATCATATTAATAAAGTGATACGCGATATGTGCGTATTTGCTGTGCATAACTTTATCAAAGATCCTCCTTTTGCCAGAATTGATTTGGTTTCGTGTAGAAATGTATTGATCTATCTGGATACCTTTTTGCAAAATAAAGTGCTGACTTCTTTTCATTATTCGCTTAAAGAAAAAGGAATCCTTTTTCTTGGAAGTTTTGAAAGCGCCAATAGTGCCCAGAATTTATTTGATCCTGTCGGAAAACATGAAAAAATTTATTCCCGAAAATTTGTTCCGGGACGTTATGAGCCACAAGCCTACAAGCCGGTAAATTTTATCAATATTGAAAAACCGGAAACAACTGAGAGAAAGAAAACTGCTGCAAATGACTTTTTAAAAGCAGCATCGGATATTCTATTTTCAGATTATACCCCAGCCAATGTCATTGTAAATGAACATTTGGATATTGTTCATTTTCATGGCGATACAAGTCCGTTTTTATTACCTTCTCCGGGCAAGCCAAATTTTAATGTTTTGAAAATGGCGCGCGACGGAGTTAGTTTTGAACTGCGAAATGCTTTTACAAGAATAAAAAACCAAAAGGAAATAATAGTAAAAGACAATATAATTGTCAAAAACCAGCCGTATCTGGCTTCTTTTGAAATAGTTCCTGTTTCTGAGAAAGAGGATTATTATATGGTGCTTTTCAGTAAAAGAAATCTGCCGGACGCAGATAACAAATCTGACACTAAAAATGCGAATCAGCTTAGGATACAAGAACTTGAAAATGAACTTTCTCAACTTAGGGAAGACATTAAAAAAATAACTGAAGAACAACAGACTGCTTTTGAAGAATTGCAGACAACTAATGAAGAATTGTTAAGCAGCAGTGAAGAACTGCAGGCAATGAATGAAGAATTGGAAACTTCTACGGAAGAATTACAGTCTAATAATGAGGAATTGATGTGTGTAAATGACGAACTGGTTGATCGTCAGGCGCAATTGATTTATATGCGAAATTATTCTGAATCAATTATCAATACGATTCATGAACCTTTGTTGATTGTTGACAAGGATTTTTCTGTAAAAAGCGCCAATCCGGCTTTTTATAAATATTTTGAAACCACTGAAAAGGAAACAGAAGGATTTTCACTTTTTGAAATTGGTGATTGCCATTGGAATATCCCTGAATTTAAAGATCCTTTATTTAAAATGCTTGCCGAAAAAGGCCTTGTTGAGAATTTTAAAATAGACATTACCTGCAAAGGAATAGGAAAAAAAAGCATGTTAATCAATGCGCATCGCATAGTGAACTCCAAACCACCGGGAATGGTTCTTTTAGCAATTGCAGATATAACTGATTTGGTGATATCAAATGATTTATTGTCGGCAAAAAATTCAGAATTACAGAACTACAACGAACAGCTTGAAGCGTTTAGTGTGGCGGCAAGTCATGATCTTCAGGAACCGCTGCGTAAGATTCAGATGTTTAGTAAGCGAATTATCGAAAGTGAGAAAAATTTAAGTGAATCGAGTTCTCATAACCTTGAACGCATTTTAGCTTCTTCAATCAATATGAGCCAGCTTATAAGTGATCTTATCAATTATAGTCGTGTCAATTTTGTTGAAAATCAATATACCCAAACAGACTTAAATGTTGTTTTGAAAAAAATTATTTCAGACTTAAAAGATAACCTTGCTGAAAAAAATGCAACGATATCGGTTTTACCTTTACCCAAAATAAATGCTATTCCGTATCAAATACAACAACTATTCATTAATTTGATTATGAATAGTATAAAGTACGTTAGTGAAGGAACAAATCCACATATTAAAATCGAAGCCAGAGAACCTTCTAAAGAAGAAATAATGGAACTTGGTGGCAATCCTGAATTGAATTATGCTAAAATCTGCCTGACCGATAACGGAATTGGAATAAGCGATGAATATCAGGACAAAATATTTGATCCTTTTTACAGATTACATAATAATGATCAATACAAAGGAAGCGGTCTCGGACTTACAATAGTAAAAAAAATCGTTTCTAATCATCACGGATTTATTACTGTTTCAAGTGAAATAAACGTTGGAACAACTTTCTGTATTTATATCGCTATATAAAGCAAAATCAAATTAAAAAAAAGGATGTCAATTGACATCCTTTTTTTGTTTTACTGAATTAATAATTTTCAAGACACTGATAATTATACAATTATAAAC
>SEBM01000343.1 GCA_004296145.1 Flavobacterium sp. | reverse complement strand
AGATAAAGCAATGATAGTTTATTAAAAAAAATTACATTTGAAAACCCTAATTCATAATCTATATCATGATTCAAAAAAGAAGTTTTATTTATTTATCCGCTTTATTGGCATTACTGTTTTTTGCACCACTTACCTACGCACAAAATACACCTGCAAAAAAAACAGAAAGCAAATCTAAATTATTTGAAGAGACAACAACCGACAGCGATTATCTGATGGCGATTGAAAAAGCAAGTGCCGTTATGGAAACTGCTTATAACGATGCCGATTTTGACGGAGCAAGCCATCATTTATTTGGAGAAATAAAAAGAACCCAAAGCAAGCTCGATTTAATTTTGGAAAGTCTTAAAGGAGCAAATCCAAATGTTCGAAATCAACAAATGTACCGCATCGTTTTAAAAGAGATTCAGCAACAGCTTGACGAGCAAAATGATGCTATTAATTTGCGCAACAAAAACCTGGAGAAAATCAAAGACCGTTTTATCGAATTGCGTAAAGACAAAACATTGGTTGGGCTAATAAAAGATACAATTCGACGCAAACAGTTCAAAAATGAATTTGCGAACCTTAGAAAAAAATACAAGAATACCGATAGTCTGATGACTAAAAACCAAGGTATTTTAAATAAAAACAAAAGACTGACCGTAGAAAGAAAAATTGCGGTTTCTAATGCGCTGATTACGGTAGAAAACAATCTTGAAAAATCAGGAATCAGCATGCTCAAAAAAGAATATCCTTTTTTATGGAGCATTACAGATTCTGTTCCGCAGAAAAAAGTAGATCAGTCTATAAAAGCAAAAGTTCTTATTGAAGAAAGTGTTGCCGCTTATTACCTAAGCTACCGCGCCGGCGGATTAATTACTCTGGCTATTTTGATGGGATTATTGGGTTGGTATATTTCGCGCAATCTAAAGTATTTGAAAAACAACGGTCATGCCGAAAATCTTTCTCTTTTTAACTTCAAATACCTAAACAACGGCGTTATCATTCCAGTTGCCATTATCGGACTCAATATAGCCGTAGTAAGCAATCTCTATGCGCCTGCCTTGTTTATAGAATTACTTCAGCTGATTTTACTTGGAATCCTGACTATTCTTTTCAAAAAACAATGGTCACCAAATGCCATGAGAAACTGGATGTTGCTTTTGGGATTGTTCTTTGCCCTGTGTTTCCTTGATTTATTCATTACAGTTGGGCTACTGCAACGTTGTTGCTTTATAGTTATTAACGTTTTAGGAATCCGTTACGGACTCGTTCAGATTAAGAGTTTAAAGAACGAATTGTACATCAAAGGATTCTTCAAGTGGGCGAGTATTATTTTTATTGGTTTTAACGGGTTATCGATACTTTATAACATTTTTGGGCGTGTGTCGCTTTCGAATATGCTAAGTCTGACTGCTTTTATTTCGCTTACGCAGATTGTTGCATTAAGCGTTTTATTAAAAATCATTCTGGAAATCATACTGTTACAAATTTATACTACAAGAGTAAAACGTGGAATCGAAAAGATTTTTGATCACGAAAGTTTATCAGATACCTTAAAAAAACCTTTTATCATTATCATCAGTTATATGTGGCTGGTTGTGATTGGTTCTAATCTTAATTTTTGGGAATCTTTACGAACATCATTATCGACTCTCTTAAGTCACCCAAATACGATAGGAAGCATCACTTTTACTTTAGGAAACATTCTTTTGTTTTTTATCATTATCTGGGTCGCGCATTTACTTCAAAAATATGTTGCTTATTTCTTTGGAGAAATTGATGACGAAAACGAAGAAAACATTAACAAAAGACAACATTCAAAATTACTTATTACAAGACTGGTTGTTTTGATTGTGGGTTATCTTTTAGCTGTTGCCGCTTCGGGAATGCCTCTGGACAAATTAAGTATTCTTTTAGGAGCTTTAGGTGTCGGTGTCGGACTTGGTTTGCAAAACGTGGTAAACAACTTTGTTTCGGGTATTATTTTGATTTTTGACAAACCAATTCAGATTGGTGATGTGGTTGATATCAGTTCAGAATCCGGGCGTGTAAAATCTATGGGATTGCGTACGACCAAAATCAACGCGCCAAATGGTGCAGAAATCATTATTCCGAATGGTAATTTATTATCTCAAAATATTACCAACTGGACGTATACCGACAATTTTAAACTGGTAGAAATTGCAATTGAAATTGAAGGCGAAACTTCTCCTGAAGATATCAATGCGACAATTAACAAATCGCTAGAAAGTATTGAATTGGTCAATAACGCAAAACCAATTCAGATTTATTATACTTCTATTTCTGATGGCAAGTACAAAATACAAATTAAATTCTGGTGCAGCATTTACAAAACACAAGAAAGTGTAAGCAGCGCGCGTCAGGTGCTTTTTAGCAGTTTTAAGACAAAAGGACTGACTTTCTCATCATAGATATACCTCAATCCATTTTAAAGCAAAAAAGCCGTCAGAAATTATCTGGCGGCTTTTTTAATTCCTGAAAAAAATTCAATTAGAATTTTGAAGCAAATTCTTTAGCAAAATCTTCCAGTTTGATTTTTCCGTCAACCGAAAAATTACCGTTTAAGAAATGTTCCGCAATTTTTCCGCTTCGCAAACCTGAACCCATTTCTGTGTACAAACCTGCAATTTCTTCCGGTAATCCTGCCTGAGTCATTCCCTGTAAAGATTGTTCGTCTGTAAACTCAATCCAAGGCAAATCTGTTTTTTCAATTGCTAAACCTAAAACTGTTGCAATTTCGCCAGGCGTGCGAACATCGCTGATGATGTAACGTAAATTTTTACCCGTTGCCTCTTTTTGCAATTCTTCGGCAACAGCAGCGGCAATATCTTCTGGATGCACTAATGGCATTTTAAGATCTGATGGATAATTGGCTCCCATAATTCCCGCTCCTTTTATCATCGGAACATCGTTGTACAAATTAGTAAAGAAAAATCCGGCACGTAAAATAGTTACAGCGGTATTTTCTAAGTTATTGTACAAAGCCTCAATTGGATGAAGACCAGCGATTGGCCCGTTTCCGTTTGGCAAATTTGCACCGATGCTGCTTAACATCACGACACGTTTGACGTTTGCTTTTTTTATCGCTTCCGCAAAAGCTTTTCCGGCATTTGACGTGTTAACAATCACATTTGATCCACCCATATTTGGTGGCGTCATCGCAAAAAGAGCATCTGCTCCGGCAAAAGTTTCAGTCAAAAATGCAGCGTCACTCACAGAACCAACTGCAGCCTTCGCTCCTATTTTTTCGATTGCTTCTTTTCTGTCGGCATTGCTGCTGATCACTGTTACATCGTGTCCGGCTTTTACTAAATTGTTAGCCAATGGTTTTCCTATATTCCCTAAAGAACCTGTAAGTATAATTTTCATCTTAAATTGTTTTTTATTTACAGAAACAAAGGTATATTTGTACTTACTTTTATACAAGTACTTACCCTAAAGTATGTATCATGACAGCAATAAAACAAACATCGACTATACAGGAAAATAAGCAATATGCCTTAGACGCCTGCCCTGTTACTTATGTAATGGAAAAAATTGGCGGATACTGGAAACCCATTATTCTTTATCACTTATCAACCAGCGACAAACGTTACAGCGAACTAAAAAGAGCGATTCCGGCAATCAGCGAAAAAATGCTAATTCAACATTTAAAACAATTAGAAGCAGACGGATTGGTAATCCGCGAAGCAAAACCGGTTGTTCCGCCTTTTGTAACGTATCGATTGAGTAATTCAGGAAACGGATTGCTTCCGGTTATTCATGCCATGGCAGAATGGGCGTTTAAGGAGAAGGATGGGGTTTATGAGGTTTAGAAATATTCCTGTTCTATTAATTTTATAAAATTCAAATGCGAATACTATCAAGTTACAATATAAATTATCGTTTATTGACAAGTTTCCTAATTCTTACTTTTGTAAATATAAGCTGCAATAAAATGCCAAATAAAACTGAAGCTGAGTCAAGTCAGTTTAAAGTTATGGATAATGATTCATTAGTTTCATTAAGTGAAAAACAAAAAAGCTCTTTTTATAAGCAAATTGACATAAATGGTGCTATAGTTGAAAAACTTTCTGATGGGAATTTTATTATGCTTCCTGGTTACGGAAAAAAAGGAATACTTTTTTATGATGAAAATGCAATGGAACAAATGATAGCAAATAACGTTTATCCAAAGGAAACAGATACAGGAACTCTTTATGAAACGTATCGAAATGAAATTCTTGGCTTGAAAAACAAATCTGATGATAGTTCTATAACGTTTTTTGAACATAAATTTGAAAAAGTCAGTAAAATGCCTTTTGATTATTCTTTTTCAATTACTTTTCTAAACAAATTAACGCCGATTGGAATTATGATAAACAATATACATTAAATACTTTTTTTAGTCCTTACATACAAGATAACGGGATTAAAATTGAGATCAACAACAGTATTCACGATCTATTTTATATTTCTTCTTATATAGTTTTAGTAGGAGACTAGGCTGGTTTTTCTGAAATGCCAAATATAATTAGGCTTACACATTTCTTGGGCTTCAGGATATAAAGAAAAAATTCAGTACGTTTTACTAATGGCGACCTAAGTTTTTTGAGGTTTTTATTCCATCTTAACACATAACTTTTCCCATGTTATTAAGGACGGCTATTCAAAGAATTTGATTAAAACCAAATAAAGGAAAAGAATATAA
>SEBM01000342.1 GCA_004296145.1 Flavobacterium sp. | reverse complement strand
CAACTGATTTTTGCTTTAATCTCTGAAAAACAAATTTTATAACTTTTAAAAACAAATTTTATGAAAAATTATATAGCCGCAATCCTTGCAGTTTCAACCTTGTTATTAAATTCCTGTATGGCATCAAAAGACTCCAAAAGCACGGAAAATATTTATGGAACAACTTGGGAATTAGAATATATTTCTGGCCCGAGAATAGCTTTTGAAGGATTGTTTCCGAACAAGAAACCTCAGATTACTTTTGACGAAAAAGAAAAAAACGTTTATGGTAATAACGGTTGCAACGGATACAGTGCACCTTTCACTTTAAGTGGAACATCACTTACTTTTGGTGAGCCAGGCCCAACCACAATGATGTTTTGTGACGGAGGAGGAGAACAACAATTTTTGCAGCAAATGAGAAAAATTACAAGTTACTCTGTTGATAAAGACGGAAAATTAAATCTGATTCAGGGCGATGTGCCAATGATGCGATTTAAAAAAGTAGCAAAATAATCAGATTTTAAAATCTGAATTTAAAGGGAATCGATTTGTTTCGATTCCCTTTTTTTGTAATTAAAGTTTTGTAATAACAATTTGTAATCGTATAAAATTCAGTTGTTTAATATGAATTAATTTTAATAGTATCGAAAAGTGTTTTTTGATTTAAATTATTAATTCATAAAAAATGAAATTATGAGATCAATTTGGACCGGATCAATCAGTTTTGGGTTAATTAATATTCCCATAAAAATATTTTCTGCCGTGCAGGAAAGTACACTTGATATGGATATGCTGGATAAATCAGATCACTCCAATATAAAATTCAAAAGAGTCAATGAAAAAACAGGTAAAGAAGTTACTTTTTCAGACATCGTAAAAGGATATAAAATCGACGATAAATATGTGATTCTTGAAGATGAAGATTTTGAAGCGGCCGATGCTTTTAAAAGTAAAACAATTGATATACAAAGTTTTGCTTTCGAAAAAGAAATTGACAGTATTTATTATGAACAGCCGTATTATCTGGAACCCGACAAAGGCGCCATGAAAGCGTATGCCTTGCTTAGAGATGCACTTCAATCATCCGGAAAAGTAGGAGTAACGAGTTTTGTAATGCGAAATAAAGAAGGGCTGGCGATTTTAAAACCATACAAAAATCTTATTCTTTTGAACCGAATTCGCTTTGAAGAAGAAATCCGCGACACATCAGAAATCAAACTTCCTGAAGCTTCCAAAAAAGGAAAAGAACTCGATATGGCTGATAAATTAATTGATCAGCTTACCGAAAAATTTGATATCAGCGCCTACAAAGATGAATATACGGCCAAGCTTCTGAAAATCATTAAAAACAAAGCAAAAGGCAAAAAAACTACAGCACCTAAATTAAAAGTCGTACACAAACAAAGTGACGATTTAATGGAGATGCTGAAAGCAAGTCTGGAGAAAAAGAAAAAATCTTCTTAGTCTTTATTTCGGTCTTCGAGTTTGTGCAAAATCTTTTTAATATTTACTCCTTCACCAATTACGGGTTTCCATAAATCTCCGACTTTTTCAAAACGTTTCAGGACATTTTTGATCGTAAATTGTGAAGGATGTAATTTTAAATTTACTTCATCCCATTGCAATGGCGTAGAAACAGTTGCGCCCGGTTTTGGTCTTACGGAATAAGGAGATGCCAAAGTTTGTCCGCGTCTGTTTTGCAGGTAATCTACATAAATTTTGTGGTTTCTTTTTTTGATGGTACGCTCTAATGATGTTGTGTCAGGAAGTTTTGCATTGACTTCTTTTGCAATCATTTCGGCCAGTATTTTTATCGTATCGTAATCATATTGCGCGCCAAGCGGAATATAAACATGCAATCCCGTTGCTCCCGAAGTTTTGCAGTAACATTCGGTTTCGAGTTCGTCCATCACTTCTTTTACGGCAAGTGCGGTTTTTACAACTTCTTTAAAATCATCTTTTTCGGGATCAATATCAATGACAAGCCAATCCGGATTTTCGATATGTTTGATAGTCGAATTCCACGGATTTATATCAATGCAGCCCAAATTGGCCATATAAAGCAATGTTTGTTTGTCATTGCAAATAAGATAATCCAGATATTCATCATTTGATTCTGAAAAGACTTTTTTTGTTTTTAACCAGGACGGAATTTTATCGACATCAACATCTTTCTGATAAAAACCCGGTGCGTTAATTCCGTTCGGAAAACGGTTCATAGATTGCGGACGGTCTTTTAAATAAGGCAAAATTAATTCGGCAACTTCATTGTAATATTGCACAATTTCGCCTTTTGTAATATGATCATCCGGAAAATATATTTTGTTTTGATTCGTTAAGTGCAAAGTTGTTTTGCCAATTTTTAAATCAAAATCATTTTCGGTTTCTTTGATTATGGTCGTTTCCATAGTATCTTTTTTTGATTGTTGAGGAGTAACAGTTTTTGATGGCACAAAAACTTCACTGGCTTTTTTGTCAATTCTCAGACCCAGAAAAACCGGATGTCTGAGATGTTTGTCCTGTGTCCATTCGGAGAATTTTACCTGACAGATTAATTTTGGTTTTACCCACTGGATTTTATCCCTTAGATTTACTTTTTCTGACAACGGAGATTTTGAAACAAAATGAGGTTTCAGTTTTGTGTATAATTCCTTCAACGTTTTATCGTTAAAACCGGTACCGCATTTTCCGATAAACTGAAGACGTTTTCCGTAGTATTGTCCAAGTAACAATGAACCGAAATATTTACGCGAATTTTTAGGTTCTGTTATTCCGATAATAATCGCTTCTTCTACATTGCTGACTTTAATTTTTAGCCAGTCATTGGTTCGTTTATCGGGCAGATACGTACTGCTGGCTTTTTTTGCTATAATGCCTTCTGTTTTGTTTTTAATGGCAAGTTCATATTGTTCTGTTCCTTTTTCATTAAAATGTTCAGAATAAAAAACATTTGTAAAAGGATATTTATTAAAGAGAATTTTGAGCAATTCTTTGCGTTCCAGCAAGGATAATTCTGTTATAGGATTTCCGTCAAGATTCAGTAAATCAAAAACATAATATTTTAGATTTCCTTCTTTTGTTTTAATGTAATTCTGAAGCAGGTTAAAATCGGCTTTTCCATTTTCATCTTCCACAATGATTTCACCATCCAAAACGGCAACGTGATCCATTTTTTTTAAGTCTTCAGCAATAAGTTCAAAATAAGAATTAAATGGAAGTTCATTTCTGCTGAACAACTGAACTTCATCCCCCGGATTAATAACCGCAATAGCGCGGTATCCGTCATATTTATTTTCAAAAACCCAGTCTTCATCATCAAAAGCATTTTCGGTAGTTTTGGCAAGCATTGGTTTTATAAATGATGCTTTTTTTGAAACTGTTTTTGCCTGTTTTCCTTTAGCGGAAGCGGAAACTTTTTTAACTTCTTCCTGAGTTTCAGAAATAATTTCGGCTTCTTTTTCTTTGGCTTCTTTCGCCATCTTTTCGCTATTTTTTTCTAATTCTTCTAAGCTTCTTTTAGAAAGAACAGATTTATCTTTTTTGAGTATATCGGTATTGCTGGCGTATTTATCTTTCTTTTTAATTAAAAGCCACGCATTTTCCTGTTTGCCTTTTAATTGTACCAAAGAAAATTCTCCTTTGAGTTTTTCTCCTTTTAGAATAAAACTCAAATGACCTTTTTTGATGCCTTCCAACAAAGCTTTCTCTGCAAATTTGGTTTCTTCTTCGGGTTTATAAGTTCCGTTATCCCAGACAATAACATTTCCGGCTCCGTAATTTCCTTCGGGAATACTGCCTTCAAAATCTTTATAACTGTACGGATGATCTTCGACCATCATCGCCAGGCGTTTATCATCAGGATTCATAGAAGGTCCTTTTGGAACTGCCCAGCTTTTGAGAACACCATTAACTTCGAGCCTGAAATCGTAATGCAGATGTGATGCGGCATGTTTTTGTACAACAAAAATAAGCTCATTTGCAGACTTTCCGATTTTGCCTTTTGGTTCTTTGGTTTGTTTAAAATCCCGTTTTTGGTTGTATTTAGATAGTGACATACGTATTTGTTAATAATAAACAATTAATGAAAGATAATAAGTCGCCGCAGCAACCAGCCCAAAAACAACATGGGCAAAAAATAACTGGATATAATATCCTTTAAAATCAATTGCAGGTTTGTATTTTGCAATTTTAAACATGATTACCCAACCCAGAATACCAATTATTCCACAAATGGCACCAAGGAGTACAGCGTTTAAAACAGATATTTCAAGAACGTTGTTGATCCATAATAAATGATATCCGATTACAAACAGAAGCCCGATGATATAATGGATCAGCCAGGCGAGTATTTTTTTCTTTTCCACAGATAATTCCAACTTCATTTGTTTTAATAAAAAAGTCAGTAAAACCGGTTCTTTATACAATTCCCTAAAACCCTCCGATATCGCATAACTGAATAACGTCATGGCCGATGTGGCAGTAAAAGAAACTATTACAAGTTGTAAAATGGTATAGATGTCCATAAATCAGTTTTTTTGAAATGGTATAGAAAGTGCAGATTCGGCTGAAAATCATGAATCATAAAGTTAAAATCATCAATAGAATTTTATTTATAGAATTAATATCTGTAATTATATAATTATCAGTCTACTGTGAAAATAATTTTATAGTGAATAGAATATTACTCTTTTTATAAAAATTTGAATGTTATAAA
>SEBM01000341.1 GCA_004296145.1 Flavobacterium sp. | reverse complement strand
TTATATCATTTTTTTAATTTTAAAGCCAATTAATATAGGGATAAATTTCATTATAAATTCATTTGAGGTCCTGTATATGGAGGCTTCCGATGTTTTTTATTTAATTATTGTTGAAAATAATATGAGCTGCATTATTAAATTTTCTCATTAAGATGTTAAATATGAATAAATCCTCTAAAACTTCAACTTGTTTATATATATTTGTGAAAGACACCTCAGCAATTTGTGCTATCATTTTTAGACTGATATAAATTTCAGATTGATTACGAAAGATTACAAAACTGTTGTTGTTTAGATAAACTTTGTTTTCTGGATGTCTAAAATACGTAATACTTAATAGCCCCCAAGACTATGAAAAAAACTACTCTAATGATTTGCTTATTGCTGACAGCTGTCGGTGTGAGTGCACAACAGGAAAAAGGAATTATAGGATACAGCAACTGGCTGGATAACTGGACAGAGTTTAAACCTCAAAAGGCTGATTCCAAAGATGCAAATCAAATTTTAGCCGGAAATATTACTGAAAATACAAAACTGCTGAAAAGAAATGTATATATACTGCAAGGTAATGTGTATGTAACTAATAATGCAGTGCTGACTATTGAGCCTGGTACCGTAATTATTGGAGATTTTGCTTCAAAAGGAACTCTTGTGATTACAAAAGGAGCCCAAATTATGGCAATAGGACAGGAAACAGACCCTATTATATTTACCTCAAACCAAAGCATGAAAAAAGCAGGTGATTGGGGAGGCTTGGTAATTCTAGGTGATGCTCCAATAAATAAATTTGGAAATGCTGGTTCATACAGCATGGATCTTGATCCGGTATTAACTGTATATGGAGGTACCAATGCAGCTTCAAATTCAGGAGTATTAAAATATGTACGAATCGAATTTGCAGGTAAAAAAGTTAAAGGAATGGATTCCTTTAATGGATTGACTATTGCAGGAGTGGGCAATAAAACAATTTTGGAAAATATCATGGTAAGCTACTCAGGCGGTGATTCATTTGCTTTTTTCGGAGGTGATGTGAACACTTCTCAATTAGTATCCTACAAATCTATTAATGATGATTTTAAATTTACGCAGGGAATCCAATGCCGATTATTTAATTCATTAGCTGTGAGATCTTCTTATTTATCAAGTAATAAGGATGGATCAAGATGTCTGGAGGTAAAAAGCTATGAAAAGAAAAACGAAACTGACTTCAACCAAAAAGCCACATTCGTTAGTGCTTCAAACATGACAATGCTAAACGATAGTGAAAATATTACAGCAGATATTCAGGCAGGTTTAATAAAAGAAGCTGTTTATGTTGCTGAAAATGCATCTTTAGAATTAAAAAGAAGCGTAGTTTCAGGTTTTAATCCTGCTGTGCTTATCGATAGTAAAACTGAAATCAATGAAGGTAATCTGAAAAAAATCAAAATTCAGGAGATGTTCTTTAATCAATGCAGTGGCAATATCTTTACAGAAAACAAGGCTGACAATGCAGATTTAGAAAACTGGTACGGTAACAGCGTCTTTTTTAATGTTTATTCCCCTCATACAGGTAACAAAGAAACTTTTGTAGATATATATAATGCAAAAAGACCTGATTTCAGACTTCAATTAGGAAAAATTACTGCCTCAAGTGGTAAATAAAGATTATTGTATAAAAATATAATAAAAAGGAAACAGTGTTTATTCGCTGTTTCCTTTTTTCTTTTAAAAGAAGCGCGTAGGAGAATTTTTAATCTGATGTCGCAACTCAAATAAATCCATCCGCTTTAGCTTCTTCAGGCTGAAAGATACACTTATAATGCTTATTTAAAAGTGCATAGAAAAAGATGAATGTTTCATTATAGTATCTATTTTGGTTTTCTAATTTATTTTAATTGTTTTTTGAAGCTTAATATCTTGTGATGAAGCGCCAATCAGTATTCCGAATTCACCCGGATCATATCCAAAAGATTTTTGAGCTGTTTTGAAATAGGAGAAAGCAGCCTCGTCTAGATCGATAGTTACTTTTTTTGTTTCACCCGCTTTTAAAAACACTTTTGAGAATCCTTTTAATTCTTTCGCCGGACGAACAACCGGACAAACCAAATCGCTTACATATAGTTCTGCTACTTCGGCTCCATCAACTTTGCCTGTGTTTTTAATATCAAAAGTTACTGTTGCTGCAATTTTACTTTTGTTTTGTTTTACATCTACTTTTAAGTTTGAATACGTAAAAGTCGTGTAAGACAATCCAAAACCAAAAGGAAACATTGGCTGTACTTTCTTGGTATCATAATAGCGATATCCTAACATTAATTCTTCTTTGTAAGGAACCCGCATATCTTTATCTTCGTCGTAATAGTTTTTATTCGTTGGATTATCACCCCACTCTTTTTCAAAACTTACCGGCAATTTCCCACTTGGGTTTACTAATCCAAGGAGAATTTCTGCAACCGCAGTTCCGCCTTCTTGTCCCGGATAAAAAGCATGAACTAAACCTTTTACCTTTGAAAGCCACGGCGTCATGTGTACGTTTCCGCCGGCATTTAAAACTACAATCGTGTTTGGATTTGCTTTTGTAACTTTATCTATAAGCGTTTCATCCATTTCCAGAAGTTCAAAAGGTCGGTCTGAACCTTCATGTTCTATCTGAAGATTAAAACCAATACAAACAATTGCCACATCAGATTCTGATGCCATTTTTATCGCATCACCATAATTTTCATCAGTTGGTTCGTACCACGCAAATCTGATCGAAGCATCACCTCCCGATTCAAAATATTCCAGTTTGATGCTGTATTCTTTGCCAGCTTCAAGATGTATCATTTTATTTGTAATGATTGGACTTTGTTCTTTCCAAAGATCCATCACTTTTTCACCATTTACCCACAAACGATATCCGTCATCACCTTAATTCAAACTCGGAATTCCCATTGTATAATTCACCTCAACACCTTTTGCTAATTTTTTCAAACCTTCAAAAGTGCTTACAGAATGAAAAGGCGTTGTTCTCGAACTTCCTCCACCCGTATTATACGTATCTCCGTTAGGTCCGATGACAGCAATTTTCTTTGTTTTTGAAAGTTGCAAAGGCAAAATATTACCTTGGTTTTTCAATAATACAATACCGCCTCTTGCCAAATCCAGTGCCACTGTTGCACTCGCAGGGTCATCATTTGGAATCGATTCTATTAACTGTGGACGATCAAAAAAGCCATAAGTGAAACATACTCTTAGAATTCTGCTTACTTTCTCATTAATCATCGCTTCGGTTATTTCTCCTCTTTTAAAAGCTGGAAGCAAAACTTCAGGTTTCATGAATTCATTACCTGGCATTTCTAAATCTGTTCCGCCTTTGAATGCAGCCAAACCGTCGTGTACACCACCCCAATCTGACATCAAAATCCCTTTAAAATCCCATTGTTCTTTTAGAATAATATTGTTCAAATAATTGTTATGAGAAGCCTGAACCCCGTTTACTAAATTGTAACTGTTCATTACAGCGCCAACATTCGCTTTTTGTACCGCTGCTTTAAAGGCGGGCAGATAAATTTCTCTTAACGTTCTTTCGTCAATGTCAGAACTTATATTATTTCTATCGTACTCTTCATTGTTAGCAGCAAAGTGTTTTACTGTTGCTACAACGCCTTTGCTTTGTACACCTGTAATGTAACTTACTACAAGACTCGAAGAAAGATAAGGATCTTCACCCAAATATTCGAAGTTTCTTCCTGCCATAGGCGCTCGAGCAATATTAACTCCGGGAGCCAATAAAAAATTGACATTTCTGGATCTGCAATCGTTTCCAAGTGCTTCACCCAAACGATAATTTAAGGCATTATCCCAGGTAGCAGCACTTAAAATACTTGCCGGATAGGCTGTACTTTTTCCGTGCGTATTGGTTCCGGTTGGACCGTCAGTCATTTTAAAAGAGGGAACTCCAAGTCTGGTAATTGGCTTGGTGTACATCCAGTCTTTACCGTTTATAAAATCAACTTTTTCTTCCAAAGTCATTTTAGACAATAAATCAGAAACCCTGGATTCAACAGGCGCTTTTGAGTCTTTGTAAATTTGAGCTTTGCTATATTGTGTACTTGCGACTACCAGAAAGGAGGTGATGCAAAATTTTTGTATTGTTTTCATCACTTTTTAATTTAAATCAATTTCATAATTAAATGAAGTAGTCTTTGGATACACTCTGTATTGCTCTAAAGGTCTTGGTCCGCAGCCATTAGAACCAACGCCTAATGTTTGATGGCTCACACACAAAACAGTGCCTTTACTTTTTGGAAGATCTATTTTATATTCAACCGGATCCATTTCCTCATCGCTGTAAGGAAGTGCTGAAACCTGAAAGAAAGAATCTACTTGTCTGATGCCTAATTTTGTTCCTTTATTTGAACTTAGGTTAACCCAGCGAACATCCTCATGATTACCACATTCCATTGGTTTTTCGTAAGGCGTCATTTGGTCTTTTACAGAACTGGTATACTGTCCAATATCAAAACCACTTTTACGGTCTGCATAGTTTTCCATCGGCCCACGACCTAAATAATCAAACGTATCTAAATCTTTATTTAAGAACATTCTAACACCAATTCTTCCCAAAACAAATTCTGGATTGGCACCAGGAAAGTTCACATCGTTGGCCACTTTTATCGTTCCGTTACCGTTGATGGTATAGGTTACGTTGTGCACAACCGAAAAGTTTTCTTTACCAGTTCCCCTCAATGTTGCTTTAATTTCAATTACATCAGCAAAAACTTTTCTACTCTTTACATCAGTGGTCACCCATAAAATATTCTTTAAACCATATTTTTCCCATTCGCGGTAAGCCCACATATCATCTGTCTGGTGCGGAGCACGCCATAAATGAAGCATTGGACCGCCATTTTCCTGCAACATATTTTCTCCGCCTTTTTCAAACTTTGTAAATGTGCCTTTTGTTTTATCAAAATCAAGAGCAAAACCAGTTCCTTTTACACTAACAATATTTTTTGCATCACTTAAAGTCAAATTACCTCCCTTAGCGATGTTTTTTGCAGCTGGCACAGGTATATTTAATTCAAACTGCTGCCAGGCAACTTCAAAACCTTTCTTTGCCCAATTTTCGTCTTTTGCAAGATGAAATGAAACTCTTAAAAAGTATTCAGCACCAGGTTTAGGAGTAATTGTAAACGGTATTTTTATATCTTTTTCTGCGCCAGGATTAATTGTTCCTACTGCTAAATCGCCAGAAGATATTGGTGAACCATTTTCACTTAATTCCCATTTAGCAGTTAACTCATCAAGATTACGAAACTGATAACGGTTTTTTATGGTAACCACGCCATTTTTAACATCTTTATTCAAAATGCTAATCCATTGATAGGCATGTTTTAATTCCGGGAAATGCGGTTTAGGAGTTCTGTTTGAAAACACAACACCTTTATGAATAAAGTATCTGTCATTTGGAAATTCACCAAAACCACCACCAAAAGCAGTAATAGGATGTTTTGGATCACGATTGTTATAAATCCCCTGATCCTGCCATTCCCAAATAGCACCACCAAGTAATTCAGGATATTTGTCAAACGCCTCATTATAAAGATCAACAGATCCCATTGAGTTAAACATGGCGTGAGCATACTCGCATAAATAAAAAGGCTTAGTAAGCGTATTGTCTTTTGCGTGTTCAATCATAGGGGCAATCTGCGTATACATCTGGCTGTCAATATCAGCAGGATTTTTTGCACCAATACCAAAACCTTCATAATGTGTAGGACGGTCTGGATCTATTTTTTTGATTTCGGCTAAAGCTGCTCTAAAATTACTTCCTCCATTACCATTTTCATTACCCAATGACCAAATAAGAACCGAAGGATGGTTTTTAAAGTTTTGCACATTGGCCACATTACGATCAATAATTGCCGCTTTTATAGTTGGCACTTCATTAAATTGATTCTGTTCTTCGTGACATTCAACGTTTGCCTCTGCAACAAGATAAATTCCATATTGATCACATAGCTCATACCATTTTGGATCATCAGAATAATGACTCGTACGGACATGGTTACTATTGGTTTGTTTGATCAATATAATATCCTGAATCATTTGCTCTTCAGTTACAGCGTGTCCATCATCAGGAAAGTTTTCATGACGATTAACGCCTTTTAGCTTGATAGGATTTCCATTTACTAAAAACAAACGTCCTTTTATTTCTATTTCTCTAAAACCTGTGCGTGAAGACATTATTTCTACTGTTTTTTTACCATCGCTTAAAGTAAGTACTGTTGTATATAAATTTGGAGTCTCTGCAGTCCATTTCTTTGGATTGCTTACATTAAAAGTAATGTCTATTGTTACTTCTTCGCCGGGTTTTAATGCCGGAATCATTTTTTTACCGGTTGCAGCGTCTACAGCTGTTTCACCATCAAACAAAGAAGCGTTAAGTTCTTGCGGTTTCGTTGCTTTGCTTCCGTAATTTTTAACTTTAGCGGTAACCGTTACATCAGCATTACGGTACTGGGCATCCAGATTAGTTTTGATAAAATAATCCCGAATATGTTCTTGAGGAGAACTCCAAAGCGTTACACTTCTAAAAATGCCGCTTAGACGCCACATATCTTGGTTTTCAAGATAACTTCCACTTGTAAATCGATAAACCTCAACTGCTACTGTATTTTTGCCAGGCTTAACATATTTTGTAAGGTCAAATTCAGCGGCATTACGGCTGTTTACACTGTATCCTACTTTTTTTCCGTTTACCCAAATAAAGAAACCAGCATCTACTCCGTCAAATGTTATAAAGATGCGACGGTCTTTCCAATTTTCCGGAAGATCAAAATCACGTCGGTAACTGCCCACCGGATTTCTTTCTGTAAAATTGGTATATTTTTCAGATGGAGTTCCCATTACATGAGGGAAGTCTTTTTTGAAAATATAAGTAAAATTACTGTAGTTTGGAGTTCCATAACCTTCAACCTGCCAGTTTGAAGGAACTTTTATCTCTTTCCATTTTGAAACATCGTAATCTGTTTTATAAAAATTAGAAGGACGTTTTTGAGGCCAGTCCACCCAATTGAATTTCCACATACCATTTAGACTTTTACTGTAAGTCGAAGCGTGTCTGTCTGCTTTTAATGCTTCCTGTAGAGATCCATACGGCATTAACGTTGCATGCGAAGGTTCCTTGTTGATTCCAATATTTTCCGGATCTTCGATTTCCTTAGGAACTTTGGCTGTATCCTGTGCGGATAATTTTACTTCTGTTTTCTGAAAAGCAAAACCTGAATTTTGGCTGAATATCAGAATTAAAAATAATAAAAACCTGGTAATTTGTTTCTTTAATAATTGCATAAATGTGGTTTTAATATTGGTTAGTTAGCTGTAAGATTTTAGGCGAACGATACTTTGCTGTCTAATTGTAAGAATGATAAATTTTTATAAAATTCATCAAATACCACTTTATTAGACAAGTAACTAGTTAAATTCTTATTCAAACAAATTTACTAAAACGTTTTAGCATAAACAAACAAAAATTTATTTCGGTTCTTAAGCATATTCACAGCTTAATCTTATCTGGACTATCTAATAAATCAACACTGGCTCAAAAAATTAAATTTGCGCATTATTAATT
>SEBM01000340.1 GCA_004296145.1 Flavobacterium sp. | reverse complement strand
TTCAAAATACAAAGCTTTCGACGATTATCTCAATGTATATCACTTTCTAAAATAATCCTCTTATATTCCCTGTTTTATTTTTTTTAAAAAACAATTAATTGTTTGTATCGCTTATTTATAAAGGCATAAATTATAATTGCCTTAATCCCGTCAAATCCCCTTTAAAATTATCCTTATTAATCGTGTTTAATTTTGCAACTCATTTAAACAACTTTTAATGATAAGAAAAAATCGGGATATATTTCCCACACTTAGTCTCCAATCCAAAAGCGAGGCTGACGCTCTACTAACGAGGATTGAAGTTGCAAAACTTCTTAACATCTCACTGGTGACACTACATAACCACAACAAAAAAGGAATTCTTAAACCAACTCACAGAATTGGTAGGAGAGTACTCTATTTAAAAAGTGTAGTAATGAGTTCCATTTCATTGTCTAACTATAATCCCTTGCAATTATGTTAGATAACTTTAAATGCTTCATTAGGCCTTCGACTGTATTTGAAAATAATGTTTGCAAAAACCCGAAAGTTGATTTGCGGACGTTTGTGAGTACATTTACTGGCGAGGTGACTGATTACCCTAAGATTGGAAAATATTTGAATCTGGACGTTCGTATTACCGGCCAGCAGGCATATATCAAGGGCAGCTTACATAAGTTTATGAATGCCTATGTCGATAATGGAGAACATAATTATAATGATTTTGATTTCAGAGATATTGAATTGGTGATTGAAAATATTGTCCAAGAATTTGATATTGACCCTAAGGTGACTTCAATTACAAACCTTGAGTTCGGGATGAATGTTATTTTAAACCATGATCCCCAAGAGTTAATCGATAGAAAGCTTCTGATGTTTAATTTTCGGAATCATAACAAGGATTTGAAATTTAGAGGCAAGGGTGATTATAAGCAGTTTGACATGAGCGATTATAGCATCAAAATTTATAATAAATCAAAACAGTACAGGCAGGATAAATTTATTTTAAGGGTTGAGGTCAAATTTACTATGAAAAGGATATTGCAAAAATTAGGTATTCATAATCTTGCAGACCTTACTGATACCGGAGTACTTCAAAATTTATTTGGATTTTTAATGCAGCAGTTTGACAAACTTGTGATTGTTGATGATTTTTATGAGAGAGGCAATAT
Organism: Flavobacterium sp.; assembly: GCA_004296145.1. Classification (GTDB taxonomy): domain Bacteria; phylum Bacteroidota; class Bacteroidia; order Flavobacteriales; family Flavobacteriaceae; genus Flavobacterium. The sequence continues at coordinate 3,564 of SEBM01000340.1, read as the reverse complement.
TTCTGTAAAAGAAAAAGCCCGGATAACAATGTTTACTAATCCTAATTATTGGATGAATATGTCTAATAAACCTTCTCGGGTAAGAGAACGATTAATCAGGGAATTTAAACGCCTCATTAGAAAACATAAGCTTGACGTGACCAAGAATAGTCTTCGGGATGCTTTATATAATAAATTCCTTGAATTGATGAGGGTTCCAGCTATTTCTTTAAATGAGAAAGCCGTTGAAATGTAAACTATAATACTATTTGCAAAATCCTAAGCCCATGCTAGTTTAGTGTGGGCTTTATTTTAATATTTATAAAATTTTTAAGTAAATCTTCATAGTTATCAGTACTATCAATAATCAAATCACATTTTTCTTTTAGAGATTCAATCTCTTTTTCCACAGGGTGATTATCTCGAATTAAAAAGTTGATCTTGGTCTTATCAATATCACTATCTTTATCCCTGGATAAATACCGGTTATACCTAGTTTCTTGATCTGCGTCAATAAAGATCAGAATACTTGTTTTGAAATCTGATTTTATAAGGGTCAAAATTTCTTTATGTCTTATACCTTCTAATACAATTATTGGCGATGCATCACTAGTAAAATGTGCAATTACATCATCTAAAAATTGTTTTGAATTCTTGATAATGAGGTTTTCGCCAAGATCTTGAAGATATTTACGATCCGTGGGCAGACCTCTACTCTCGCAATAAAATTTAAGATACCCTCCAAATGATGCAATAGGATAGCCAAATTTCATATTGATTATATTAGCAGCGTGGGTTTTGCCCGAGGATATCCTACCTATAATTCCAATTATCTTTCTCATTGTTGAAATAATAAATCATTATAGAAACCTTGCCTAAGAACTGACCACGCACTTCTATCTCTTTTTTCTGTCCTAAATGGATCTAGACCAACTACCTTGGTGACTTCTATTAAGGTAATGTAATTACATTTTTTTCTAACATCCCAAAATTCTTCATCGTAATGGGAACAAATTAATTTAGAATAGTTTTCTCTAATTTCGTTATAACAGGTAGTGTCAGGGCGTTCAAAAAACTTTATATCGCCTGCTATAAAAGCCCCAGTCACCATTCCGCCAGATGCTTTTAAAATAACTATATCACCTTTTTTTATTTTCCTAAATGGACTAACTTTGTTAATTGAAAATCTGGACTCAATTTTTTTATCTCCCTTATAAATTAGTGCTAGATACGGTTCATTAAATATTGCTAAGTGTATTCCAATTTTTGAATCGATTAAGATCTTTTCTATAGTTTTCCCCCAAATTTTGTCATCTCTCAATTGCTCAATAAGGTAGTTAATCAAAGTGCCTTTCCATCTCATGATATAGCCAATCTAAATAGTTATTATATTCTTCCTTCTCAAATTTAATTATAAGCTCTATTTGTTTTGCTACATCCTTTTCTTGTATTTTTTCAAATTTTTTACTTTTAATATGTTCCAACAAAGTTACAAACTTTGCCGAGTTCTGAACCTTATAAATTCTATTTCCCGAAGTCCATACATTTGCCTCATTTCTCCTTATATCACGAGCACTAATACTAGGTAAAATCTCAGTATCTACTATGCTATGAATTTGAAGAGGTAACTTAGTACCAGTAGTTTTATCCATCTTTATCCGAAATCTGACAGTGTCTATTTGGATTTCTATCCACTCTTCAATCACATCATTAACTAAAGGCCTTAACGTCTCAATGTTTTCAGTTTTTTTAAATATTGCTAAATCCCCTTTTCTCCAAAATGGCAACACGTCCTTTACTCCAGCTATACGGAAGGCATTAAACTCAAAAAATGGCATGGCGTAACTAAGCTTCTGTGAATATAGGTTTTCTAGACAAAGTCCATTTTCTTGACAAAAAGAAAACCACTGTATTCTTTCTTGAGGAATGCTTGGCCTTGCATTGATCGGAGGTATACTGATGCTAATGGATCCCCCTATTTCTACACATTTGGCGGCAAGCCAAATAAAATCATAAAAGTGAGGTGAATACCATGGTGGATCTAAGATGACCATTTGATATTTTCCTAAAAGATCGGGGTCGACCTTAAAAATGTCTGCCTCGACAATGTTAAAGTTGTCTTTAGAAATCAACTTTTCTAAATCTTTAATAACGGGCTGATTCTTATCAACTAAAGTAATATGTTGAGACATTTCTTTAAGTGATGTAGCCGCAAACAATGTTGGGAAACCCAGTAACAAAATTCTATCATTATCAAATGTCGAACATTCAATATGTTTGACTAGAAAATCTAAACTCCCAACTGAGTTTCGCCATTCAAAATCTAAGGGATGTGGTTTTTCAAATAATGCAAAAAAGCCAATGTGTTCATTAAAAAATTTAGCTTTAGCATCAGCATTGTTTATTATTGTACTATTTGGGTCATGATTCTTCAGACACCATAATCCATCAAAATTTGTAATAAAATTTTTTTTTTCCAGCACCTTCAGAGTTTTATACAAATCTGTTGGATCGTAACTCTGAGCATTCATAGATAAATACTCGAAAGATCGGGGCTGTTTACAAAGCCGCAAAACCAAGCTCTCAATATAATTAAACTCCATTCTAATATTTTTTTAAAGAAACTTCAGTAATAGGCTGAAGTAATTGTTGAGGTGAAAATCTTTTGGATAATTCTCTTTGCCACACCTCAATAGCTGCGAATTGACCTTCAAGCATGTCTTTGAAATTATTATCCATTCTTTTAGCTATTGGAGTAAAAGTGTCGTAAACCTTGAGAGGTACTATCCTTAATGGTAACAATTCATCAACTGTTTGTATACGATCCAAAAATTTAGGAATTACTAAATCAAAATTAGTATCTGTGTTAGCTGTTAAGGTAATGTAGCAGTAAAGATCAAGATTAATCTCTAAAAGACGTTTTGATAGCTCAATTTGTTTGCTGAACAGTTTAGGGTCGGCTTTCGTATTCAATCCAAAAGAACGATCGTCAATTCCTTTAAAGCAACATACTCTTGAATACATCTTATATGATGAGACCAAATCTATTTGTTTCGGAGTTAAAAACTTCCAAAAGTAATCATTACTTAAATTATCATCCGACCACAAATATATTTTATCTTGTAGACCTCTTTCTTTTATTACCTCCATCATCCATGGTACCCATTCAGGTGTTAAATCGGGTTGACCTCCACTTAAATCGATCATTTGGGGAGGATTGTCTTCTTGTAAATACATGTTTAACATTTCCTCACAAGTTAAGAATTTGGAATATTTTGAATTTCCACTTAATAGTTTGAAATCTACAAAGCAGTACCAACACCGCCAATTACATACAGAATTTTGAAAGACTTGAGCTCTCATTTCTGAATTTGAATTAATCCTTAGAGCCTTGGCGGCCGGTAGAATAGGTAAAGGATTGATTGGCCAATCCAAACCAGAGTCAAGTTTAAAATGTCGAATTCTTCCGAAACCATCACAGTTAGCAGGTTCAGTTAGATCTTCTTCTTGCTCCGATCCGTGAAAATTTGTGATTAAGAGTGAATTGCCAATCATCATCATCAGAGTAATCATGCTGAGACCTTT
>SEBM01000012.1 GCA_004296145.1 Flavobacterium sp. | reverse complement strand
ATTTTTTGCTTCTCGCAGATTTGGCAGATTAGCTGGATTTTTTTAATTTAATCTGCTAAATCTGCGAGAGTTTTTTATTAGGAGCAATTAGAAATTCTGATAGTTCCAAATACTAAATTATTTCCTTTATAAAATCTGAAGTTACAACCTGAGCAAATTCTTCGTTTAAACTTGCCAAAGCAGTTTGGTGAATTATTTCTGGTGAGAATTCTTCTCCGTTTATTCCTTTTTTATTGAAAGTTGCAGTTGCATCAGAAACTAAGTAAACAGTATATCCAAAGTTTCCTGCCATTCTTGTTGTGGTAGAAACACAATGATCTGTCGTTAAACCAATAATGACAAGATTTGTAATTTTTGAATTATCAAGAAGTTCTTTTAAATTAGTTCCGATAAAAGCACTGTTTACATTTTTTTTGATAACGGTTTCACCTTCAAGAGGTTTTACAATATCCTGAAATTCATTTCCAGAATGACTTTCATTTAAAATAGAATCCGGATTAGAAGAACAATGCTGAATATGAAAAAGAGGCAGTTTTTTAGATCTCCAGATTTCCAGAAGTTCTGCAGCTTTTTGTTCTGCATTCACATTATTTCTGTCACCACCCCAGTAAGCAGTTTCAAGAAAACCTTTTTGAATATCAATTAAAATTAATGCGGGATTGTCAAGTTTTGTTGATATCATATTTGTCGTAATTTTTTTTAATTAACATTAATGATTTTAGAATATTTTATGTGTCATAAAAATAATCATGTAAATCCAAAAGTTATATAAAATTGTAAAACTAAAACCATATAATAAGCTTTTGAAAAAATTGCCTTTACAAACAGATGATTTTTTAAAAACTAATCTTAATGCTCTGAAAAAAATCCAGTATAGCATAGCTATAAAAGTTATAATAACGATCCAAAGCATATTTCCAAATGCCCAAAATAAAAAACTAACAATTAAAGAGACAACAAACCAGAGTAATATGCTTAATACAACGCCAATTATTCCATCTCCAACATCTGGTACGTCAGTGTCATGATCTATAAATATGCTTTCTGGAAAAATATTTTTTCTGCGGTCAATATGATCAGTTATTTTACCAAGATTGTGTTTTATCTTTATTCCGTTATAAAGTCCAATTGTTATGAATAAAAAGAATGCTAAAGATAAAATAGTTGTTGATACTATTGAATTTTCAAAAATCGTATGATGGCTGCCGAGTCCAAAAAGCCAAACAGCTAAAACAGTTAAGCTTATTACAATGAGAGTGATTAAAAATATGTTCTTAGAATTAAGAATTTTATACTTACTCATTTTAAAGTATTAGTTTTATTACTGCTTAAACTGAAAACTGAAAACTGCGACTGAAAACTCTAAACTACAAAGCCAGCCAATTCTTAAAATCAAAGAAGTTCTGCGGTGCAACACCGTGACCAACAGGGTATTCTTTATAAGTTACAGGAATATTTAGTTTCTCTAAAATTGCTGGAGTTTTTCTTGCCCAATCTACAGGAATAACCTGATCTACAGTTCCGTGTGAAGCAAATATTTTTAGATTTGAAAAGTCGTTATTTTCAAAACCATCTTTTATAATTTCTTCGTTAAAATAACCACTCATCGCCACAACTCGCTGTACTTTTTCAGGATAAGAAAGTGCTACAGAATAACTTAAAATAGAACCCTGGCTAAAACCAACTAAAGTAATATTATTAGCATCAATAGGATAATTAGCAACCAATTCATCAATAAATGTTGCAATTAAATCACGTGAACTTTTAGCTTGTTCGTTGTCTGAAAATTTGTTTTGGTCAGCATCAAAATTGATCGCGTACCAGGCATAGGCTCCGTATTGTAAATCATAAGGTGCTCTTGCAGAAATAACATAATAATTATCCGGAAGTTCTGTTGCAAACGAGAATAAATCGGCTTCGTTGCTGCCGTAACCATGTAATAAAAGTAAAACAGGATTTTTGTCTAAAATAACCTTTGGTGCTTGTATTTTATATTCTAAAGATAGATTCATTTTTTTTTTAGTTTTCAGTCTCAGTCTCAGTTTTCAGTGAACCGAAATGAGATTATTTTAATTTGCAATTCCATTGATATTGCAATTGATATTGAATTTTGATATTGCAATTGTAATTTTATCCGATGCTTTTGAACCATTTCTGGAATAAATTTCCAACCAACGGAATCGGTCTCATCTGACCCTGAATAGCTGTAAATATGGCATAAGTCCACAAAATAGAAACGCAGATCCACATTGGGAAAGTAATAAAAAAGCTGTCGAAATTGCTTGTTAACGCTCCAAAAGAAATAAAAGTCAGCGAAAGCCCCAAAGCCTGACGAATATGAAAAGAAGCAAAAGTATTTTTGTTTTCAGAATTCATAGACATTGCAATCAAAACACCAACGATTAAGATGTAACTGGTAATTGCGATTGACTTTCCTTCTTCGATTGTATTGTTCATTTTATTATTTTGTAACAAGTTGATTTTGATTTAAAATTCCATAAACAGAACCTTTAAATTCAGTTCCTAAAAAAGCAGAATTTTTAGATTTTGAAAGAATATTTTCTTTTGTAAAAGTTGATTTTCCTTCCGGAGTAAAGAATGTGAAATTAGCTTTAGAACCTTCTGCAATTGAGTTATTTTCAATTCCGAAAACTGCTTTTCCAGACGTTAATTTTTCAATTACAGTTTCCAGAGGTAAAACAGTCAACAAAGCTCCAAAAGCACTTTCAAGTCCGATTGTACCATTTTTAGCCGTATCAAATTCCATTTTTTTGAATTCAATATCAATCGGATTATGATCAGAAGTAATCATATCAATTGTTCCTTCCAAAACAGCATTTATAAGAGCAATTCTGTCAGTTTCAGTTCTCAATGGCGGTGTCACTTTATATCGGGTGTCAAAACCTTCTAATTTTTCGTCATTTAAAACTAAATGATGCACAGAAACACTACAAGTAACATTCAGGCCTTTAGCTTTAGCTTCTTTGATCATTGCAGCCGATTTTGCTGTAGAAATTGTCGGAATATGAAGTTTACCTCCTGTATATTCTAATAAAAATAAGTTTCTTGAGATTTGCAATTCTTCGGCCAGGTTTGGAATTCCTTTCAAACCTAATCTTGTTGAAACAATTCCCTCGTTTACAACTCCGGATCCTTTTAAATTAGCATCTTGTGCATACGTAATAATCAAACCATCAAAATCCTGAACATATTGTAATGCAATTTTAAGCAAATTGGCATTATCAAGGCTTTTGTTATAATCTCCAAAAGCAACAGCTCCCGATTTTTTCATGTCAAACAATTCCGCCATGTCTTTTCCTTCGCTTCCTTTGGTCAAAGCTCCAATCGGGAAAATTTCAGTTGCAAAACCATTTCCTTTGCTTTTTACAAAATTTATCTGCGATTGATTATCAATAACAGGAAGGGAGTTGGGTTGTAAAGCAACGCCGGTAAAACCACTTTTTGCAGCAACATTTAGTCCGTTTGTTATGGTTTCCCTGTCTTCGTAACCAGGTTCTCCAAAAGAAACACTGCTGTCAAACCAACCTTGAGAAAGGTGTAAATTGTCAAATTTTACTTCTTTTGCATCAGCATTTTCAGGAATTGAAGTTCCGATTTTTTCTATAATACCATCTGCAATTAAAAGATCAACGGTCTGATTATGAAACGGACTCTGTGAATCAATAATTTTGGCGCTTCTGATGATTATTTTCATATGTAGATAAATTTATTTTGTATTTAAAAATCCTCATTTTTGTCATTTCGACGAAGGAGAAATCGCACTAGATATTCCAGCATTATGATTACGAGTGTGATTTCTCCTTCGTCGAAATGACAAAATGGACGAATAGCTCAAAAAAACTATTTCATAAATTTTATAATCGCCATTTCTAATGCTAAAAATAACAGTGCAAAGATAACAAACCATTTCCAAATTTGGCTGTCAGTTCGTTCAGTTTGTAAGGTGTTAAAAATAGTCGAAATAGTATCGGCAGTTTTAAAATCAGAAACCACATTTGTATTGTCCTGACTCAAATCACTTTCGCTTCTTTTGTAATTGAAACTCAGATTTTCTACCCAGTTTTTTTTATCAAAAACACTATAATTTCCGGCTGTTTCAGGAAAATCGTTAAATGTAAGTTTGACTTTATTGTTCAATATTTGTTGAATCGGAATAAAAGAATCATCGTTTCCTTTTACTTCCAAAATCGCATCTTTAGTCAATAAAACATCCACAAAATAAGGTTGATTATTGCCAATTGTCAGGGCATTAACTCCAGTTTTCTGATTGTTCAGACCCATTTTATAAAAAAGAGGAACAATCAGCGGTGATTGCTGAAAATTTGAATTTACAGAATTAATTGGTGCTGTAAAAACCGTAATGCCGGAAACGGAACTTTGAACCGCAGTGACAAACGGAGTCTGATCTTCATAAGATAAAACTGCAGGATATGGACTTAAAACTTCAAATGATTTAGTTGTTTTTGGATATTGAAAATTGGTGATTTTGTTTTCAAATACTCCGGAAAATAACGGATGATCAAAGTTGATTTTCGTAATTTGTTTGCTTGTAGTCTGAAGGTTCTTAAATTGGATTTTTCCAAAATTACCTAAAAAAGTATTCAGGTTTGTGATTGAACTTTTTTCGGACGGAATGATAACCAAATTCCCGCCTTTGGAAACAAATGCTTTTAAAGTCGTCTGTAAAGCCTGCGGAACTTCTTCCAGCTCATTTAGAATAATAGTGTTTTGTTTGTCTAAACTATTGTAATCCAAACTGCTGATTGAATAATTATTGTAATTGAATTCAGTTGGAGTGTAAATTCTTGACAGGAAATTGCTTTTTTCGGGTGCACCGATACTGATAACATTCGTTTTTTTGGTTTTAGAAATACTAAAATAAAGCTTGTTATCATAACTCAAACCATTGTCCTCAATAGTTACATATCCATGAAACGCCTCTTTTGGAATCGTAAAATTGATTTTCTTTTTCTTGTTGTCAAAATTGATAATGGTTTTGGCAATCAATTTATTCTGATTGTAAAGCGCCATCGAAATCGGTTTGAAATCTTCGCCATAAGTAGATAAATCTATCCCAATTTCGTAAAAGTTCTCCAAAGTCTGATTGATGTACACGCTGTCAATCGCAACATTGTTTTTCTGTTCGGCTTCAGGAATTATAAAGTATGGTTTTTCCTCTTCATCAATATTTTTTACATCTTTTTCAGCCAGACCGATAGCATCAGTTATAATAACGATATCTTTTTTATGAGCCGATTTATGAGCTCTTATTTTTGCCAGTATAGACGAAAGTTCAAAAGGAGTTGCGCTGTATTGAAGGTTTTGCAAAGCACTTTTAGATGATTTTATATCCGTATTCCAAAAGTTCTCGGTGTTGGTTAACAATGAAAATTGAGCAGCTTCGGGCGTGTTCTCTAATAATTCCTGAACGGCACGTTTTAGCAATTCACCTTTTTTTCCTTTTGCCTGCATACTAAATGAATTGTCCAGAACAATGTACATTTCATTTAAAGCATTTTTGCTGTCTTTTGCTTCAAAATAAGGCTGTGCAAAAGCAATAATGGCAAAAAACAACAATAATAAACGTGTTGCCAGTAATAATCTTTTTTTGATTTTAGAACTCTTTCGGGTTTGTATAGAAAGTTCTTTTAAGAAACGGACGTTGGTAAAATAAGAGATTTTAAAACGTCGTAATTGAAACAAATGAACCAAAACAGGAACAATCAATAAAAATAGAAAGTATAGAATTTCGGGATGTTTAAAATGCATTCTGGCTTCGATTTTACTTCACAAAATTTGCCTTTCGCAAAGATACTGGTCAAAAATACAAATTTGTTTTTTTATTTGAACCATATAAGTTATATAAGTTCATGTTACTGTATCAGTTTAAAATTACAGAATAGGATTAAATGAACTTATATAACTTATATGGTTCAAAAAAGACAGACATACTTTAAAAAATGTAACTTTTGAAAATTCATTTGTAACAAAAAAGCTGTAATCAAATAAGATTATTACCTATTTTAGCATATTCAATTAAAAACTAAAATATGAAAAGATTACATATAATATTGTTCTCAGCTTTGGCTTTTACCACTTCACAAGCGCAGAGCAAATTTAATTTACTGGTTGGTACATACACTAATACCTGCCAAAGCAACGGAATTTATGTTTATGAATTTGATGCTGCTTCGGGTTCTTTTAGTTTAAAAAATTCTACTGAAAATGCTAATGTTTTAAGCCCGAGTTATTTATCGGTTTCTGCAAACAATAAATTCATTTATGCGGTAAACGAGAACGGAACTCAAAGTACAGTAAGTGCTTTTAACTATAATTCTCCAACAGGAAAACTTACTCTTATAAATAAAAATGCTTCTTTGGGCGCCGATCCGTGTCATATAATCAATGATGATAAAAATGTAATCGTTGCCAATTATTCTGGCGGAAGCATTGCTGTATTTAAGAAAAATGCAGACGGAAGTATCACCGAAGGCCAACAATTAATTCAGCACGAAGGGAAAGGACCAAATGCAGCGCGTCAGGAAAAAGCGCACGTACATATGGTTGTTTTTTCTCCGGATAAAAAGTTTGTTTTGTCAAACGATTTAGGTCAGGACAAGGTTTTTATTTATAAATACAATGCAGGTGCTGCTCATGAAGTATTAACTTTAAAAAGCACAGTTGATGTAAAAAAAGGAAGCGGGCCAAGACATTTGACATTTAGTAAAGATGGAAAATTTGTATACCTGCTTCAGGAATTAGACGGAACTCTTACGACATTTTCTTATGATAAAAGCGGAAGTTTAAAACTGTTGAAAGAAACCAATATTATTCCGAAAGATTTTAAAGGAGCAAACAGTTCTGCAGCTATAAAAATTTCGCCTGACGGAAAATTTCTATATGTTTCTGATCGTGGTGATGTTAATATGCTTTCGGTTTATAAAATCGCTAAAACAGGGGCTATTGAGTTGGTAGAGCAGGTAAGTACGTTAGGAAAAGGCCCAAGAGATTTTGCAATTGACCCAACAGGAAATTACCTTTTGGTTGGACATCAATATACTAACGATATAATTATTTTTAAAAGAGATAAACTAACAGGAAAACTAAAAGACACAGGAAAAAAGATCGAGTTGTGTTCTCCGGTTGGGTTGCTTTTTACGAAGAGTTAGCTTTTTAAAGCTGCTAAGGTACTAAGTTGCTAAGCTTCTAAGTTTTTAAATATAAAGGCTCAATATGCAAAATTTCATTTTACATATTGAGCCTTTAATTCTTAGCGCCTTAGCAACTTAGTACCTTAGCCCCTTATTTATTAGAATCCTTTCTCTTCTTATCTCTTGTTTTCAACATATTTCTGTTGACAGAACCGTGGGTTTTCTTTTTGGTTTTTGATGGACCTCCAAGATTGACTTTTTTGTTCTTTTTTGCTTTTTCGTGAAAAGCACCTTCACCATCCAGCTTCACTTTTTTCATTAAGAATTTTACCGGCTGACGGTCTTTTTCAGGTTCGATCAGTTTTTCTGAAACTTCAACTTCTTCAGGAAAATCAGTAATCTTAAGTTCGGTGTTCATTAAGATTTCGGTCTGAATTTTAAATTCTTCTTCACGAGGTGTTACAAAACTAATTGCAGTTCCTGTTGCGTCGGCACGACCTGTACGACCGATTCTGTGCATATACAATTCTGGTTCTTCCGGAAGTTCAAAGTTGATAACATGCGAAATATCAGAAATATCCAAACCTCTCGCCATAATATCTGTTGTGATTAATCCGCGAAGGTTTCCTTCCTGAAATTCTGCCATGGTACTCAAACGGTAATTTTGAGATTTATTAGAGTGAATAACTCCAAACTGACCTTCAAAATCTTCTTCAATACGCGTGTGAAGCATATCTGAAATCTTTTTATTATTCACAAAAACCAAAACACGTTCCATGCTTTCGTTTGTTTGTAATAAGTGTTTCAGTAAGTTAACTTTAGTATTAAAATTAGGGACATTATAAGTAATCTGAGTAATTTTTTCAAGTGGAGTTCCCGAAGCGGCAAGTGTAACTTCTTCAGGGAAATCAAAATAATCGTTCAGGATATCATCAACTTCATCTGTCATGGTTGCAGAGAATAAAATATTCTGACGTTTTGTTTTCATCATAGCCAAAAGCGAAGTCAATTGTGCGCGGAAACCAAGATTCAGCATTTCGTCAAACTCATCAATAACCAATTTCTGAGTTTCATCAAAACGAACTACAGCGTCAAGAGCTAAATCCATTGTTCTTCCAGGAGTTCCGACCAAAATATCAATTCCTTCGTAAACTGCTTTTTTCTGTGTATTGATGTTTACACCACCAAAAATACCCAAAGTTTTAACCGACATATATTTGGTCAATTTCTCAACTTCTTCTACAACCTGCACAACTAATTCGCGGGTTGGAACAAGGATCACGATTTTTGGCGTATTGGTGTTTGTAAATTTATATAATTTTAAAAGTGGTAATAAATAAGCAAATGTTTTACCAGTACCAGTTTGTGCAATTCCCATCATATCACGACCTGACATAATCACAGAGAAAGTTTTTTCCTGAATTGGAGTAGGGGTAACGAAGCCTAAGTCGTCGATTGCTTTTTGTAGTGATTTTGGAAGATTGAATTGTTCGAAAGTGCTCATTTGCATTAAATTTTTTGCAAAGGTACGTTAAAATAACGGTTAGATTGTTAGATTGTCAAACGATTCGAGAAATTTAGTGGTTTAATTATTTGATTATCAGTATTGATGTTCTTTAAAAACATTGTCAAATCTTATTTTACACAATTTTGTCATTTCGACGAAGGAGAAATCGCCATAAGAAACTCCGCAAAAAAACTCTCCGCAATCTTGTCATTCTGAGGAACGAAGAATCTTCACAAGAAACTCCATAAAGTAAATCGCCAATCTTTGTCGAGTTTTTTGTAGTAAAGAAACTCCCCGCAAACTTGTCATTCTGAGGAACGAAGAATCTTCGTAAGAAACTCCATAAAGTAATCGCCATCTTTGTCGAGTTACTAGCGAAGATTCTTCGTTCCTCAGAATGACAAAATTGTGCTAATTAGGATAACAAAAAAAAAATAAAATCCTTCAAAAAAGCCCAATCCAAGCAAAGCAAAATCATACTTTACGGGATCTAAAGGATTTTATTTTTTAGAATTACAAAAAATCATACAATTTGTCTTGTTTTTGAATTTATAGTAGTTATGGTATTCCAATTGTTCAGGGTTAAACTCACCATAATAAGGTTTTGGGTCTTCATTGCTGGAATAATAAATTTTATAGATTATCTTGTCATTTTGGATTATTGGGAAGATAGGTTCATCTGTTGAAAAATCAAATAATGTATATTTTTGTTTCCAAAAGACATTAGCTACATCTTTTCTTGGGTCGGGGTTTCGTTTAATTTTATTCAAATTATCATCAGCATTATTTACTGCATTTTTAGTTGACATAACATTATTGTCATCAATAATATTGTTTGGTATGGAAGTACTATTATTTGAACCATTTGTTTTATTAGTAATAAAACTAAATCTGCATTCACTAGTTCTATATGTAGTAATTCTTATATCTGTAATTTGATTACCATCATTCCATATCTTTAGTAAACTTAGAGTATTTCCTATTCCTCCTCCTGAAACATTATAATAAAAAGTGACATCATACAAACTTGTATTTTTTCCGTCTTCATAAGATTTATTTTTTAACGAATTAATGCTTACATTCATTTCAGGTATTCCTTCACTGTTAATCATCAAATCAACTAAAGTTCCTTTTATTACCATTTTATTTTTAGTTACAATAAACTTCATTGATTTCACATCTGTCGCATTCTCAGAATAATAATTGGCACCACATCTTTTCTCAACATAACTTGCTTCATAAACGTCCTCACCTTCAAAGTTTTCAAAATCAAAATCATTGTTTTCTATACTGTCTATTGGAGCATTATTATTTGTAACATTCAATGATAACGAGTCCTTATTCATATTATAATTGGAAGAATCAATTGCAACATTTTCTGTTTCATTATAAAGTGAATTATTCTTTGTTTCTTTATTTAAAAAAAGCATCAAAATACATCCGATAGTCACAATAATAATTGCTGTGATTTTAAATAGTAGATATTTAGGCTTTTTTAATATTGAATCTTTAAGGATTAAATGATTAACATCAGAGTCTTTAATATTATCAATTTTGTTAGTGATATTCTCATCTTCTTCAATTACACTAGATGTAAAAGAATGATTACAATTGCTACATTTTCTAGTATAAATTGCCAATGTAATTTTGCAATTTGGGCATTCTTTTTTATTCGAATGTAAATTAGGAATGGTTTTAATTGTATCAATATTCAATTCATCACCTTGAAAAATATCAGATTTTAATTTTTGAAACCCTTCTTCTGAAATTAAATTTTCATCTAATAATGATATGATTTTTTTTAAACTTTCGAATTTACTCATTCCTATTGTTGTTGTATTTTATTAGACTAAAAAAGCTCCTAAAATTTAATTATTTAACTAGATGTTTCATAAATTGATGTATAATATTGTTTGAAATTAATTATACTTTGAACCCGAACCGTGACAAAAACGACAAGTTATCATTTCTCTTTCTCCATTACCAATATTACGTCCTAGTTCATAACCCTTTCCTTTACAGACTGGGCAAGCATTTGGCTCATGTAAATTTCCATCTTTATCAACTGTGTTATAGTTGTTATTAGGGAGATTTGTTCTCGAATTTTCAGAACCTACACCGTATTTTTTTTCTATAGCATTAAATTGTTGATTGTGTTTTTCGCCACATGCTGGACTACAAATACTCCCTATATTTCCATCTGCTAGTTCTCTCCAAATTCCATCTGCGCCCTCTTCATAACCTCGATTATGAAAAGTTCTACCGCAGATACTACATTGATTCGATATTTCTTCAGTCACTGAACTAGAGTTATCATTAGAAGATGTAATTTGATTTTCTTCATAGCTGGAATCTAAATTTGAAACAGACTTTTTATTCGCCAGATTCAAAATTGCACATATTACGACTGCAAATATTATTAAGATACCTACAAACTTTGGTTTGTTATGAATTGATTGTTTTGTTTTTATTTTAACCATTTTCTGAAAATTTGTATTTACTACTATATCTTCCTCCATTTATATCATAAACTAAATCCATTGAATATTTCTTTCCACTTACGAGTTCTTCAATTTCAAATTCTGTAGATTTTATTCCTGATAGTAATAATTTTATAGTGATTGAATTCGAAATCAAGGGTATTTCAACTCTGAATCCTTTTTTTGTGCTGTGTGTAGAATGCAGTTTGTTATTTACAAATAATTTTGTTTTAGCATCAAATAAAAACCACTGACCATCAAATTTTAGAATCAAAACTCCCTTTTTATCTTTAACGTTTTCTTTTAAATGTAATGGAGGGTTTTCTTCTGATTTAAGCGATAATATTTCAGATTTTAAGATTGAGTATTCATTTTCTGATATAATTCCATCATCAAAAAAAAACTTAATTTTCTTTAAATTATCAATTATATTTTCATCCAATTCATTCATAATATAAGTCTTGATTTTGGTTTATTTGATTTTAACTTGGTCAGTGAAATCTTTTTCAAGCTAAATAGAAGTATTATGCATCTTACCATATAGATTAATCAACATATTCGTATGTTATCTCATAATTACTATCATTACCAGCAGGATAAACTATTTTAATTATCCTGTCTTTAGTATCATATGTAAAAACCTTATCTGAAAAAATTACATTATTTGCACTGTATGGATATGAGTCCGCATAGGCTTTTGACGGAGATAAAAATCTTTGCATATTCATCCTGTTGTCATAACTAGCTCCTAAAAACGGTTTTATATTAAAAGTAGAACCATAATAAGCATAAGTTTGTGGACCGTAAATAAAATCTGGGTTGGTTGTTTTGATTAATCTACCTAAATCATCATATTGAAATTTTGTAATACTATATTTGCTAGAACTACTAGAAGCCACGGTATTTCTGTTTTGCTCAGATATTTGTCCTTTTTCATTATATGAATATTCGGAAATATAGAGTGGAGAATAGCTTTCATCAATTAATGATTTCTCTGAAATTACTTTTTTTACTAACTTTCCGTTTGCATCATAAAAGAAATCATCTATACTTGTTCCATTTGGAGCTACTGAATAAATCGTGTTTTCAGTCTTTTTTGAAACTAATTTACCATCCTCATAAAAATATTTTGATATATCTTCATCTTTAACTTTTCCTGAAGTAGTTACAATTCTGAATGTTTCAGTAACCTTTAATTGCCCTTTTTGGTTTTCATTTGAATCTGATGGATTATCTCCATCATTTGTACAACTAAACAAAAATGTTGAAATAGTTACCAACATTGAAAACAACAAATATCTTTTCATTTACTTTATTTTTTTAAGTTTATACAGGCAAACCTAATATAAAGGCGTAATTAAAAATATGGCACTTAGTTTCCGTATGGATTTTTTACTTAAGCGTTAAAATCAAAAGATTTTAGTTTCAAAACAACTGTAGTTCCTTCATTCAGTACAGAACTTATTAAGATTGGATTAGAATTTTCAAATTGAAATAAAGCTATACGTTCTTTAGCTAAATCAATCCCTTTTGAAGTGTGAAGTTTGTTTAGATTCGTTGAAACAATTCCTTTTCCATTATCGATAATTTTGCATATTAAGTAATTATCTTGTTGTTCAAAACAAATGGTTAGTGTTGGATTTAATGAACGTGAGTCAAAAGCGTGAACAAATACATTCTCAACAAATGGCTGAATTAACATTGGCGGAATTTCTGTTTCAAATAAATCTAATTCTTCATCAACTATAAGCTCAAAATTAACATGATTCTTAAAACGCATATTCTCCAGCTTAATGTAAGACTGTAAATATTCAATTTCATCAGCTAATGCAATTCGTTGAGCGGATGAATTATTAAGAGTCTGACGAATTATTTTAGAAAACTCTCCCATATACATTAAGGCATCATCGGTATTGTTATCAATAATATAATTCTGGATAGAGTTCATGGCATTGAAAATGAAATGAGGATTCATTTGACTTTGCAATGCTTCCATTTTGGTTTCTGCTAAACGTCTTTGAATGTCTGCTTTTGCTCTTTCCTGACTTTTGATTGTGCGAATTCTATTCTTATAGATTAAGTAAATAACAATGCATATAAGAGAAAAACTCAATATTAAAAACCACCATGTCTTCCAGAAAGGGGGTGTTATCTGAATTTTTAAAATATCAGTTGAAGTTATAATTCCTGAAAATAAATCCTTAGTCTGTATTCTAATTTTATAATTACCATTAGGTAAATACGTAAGATTGATATTTTTATCTTTTGTCCATTTACTCCAGCCCGAATTTGTTAAACCGAAAACTCGATATCGATAATTTAATTTATTAGGATATTGAGCATTTTGAGGTTCAAAATTAATTGATATTGTATTCTGGTTATAAGGAAGTGTAATACCGTCATAATTATAGTTAAACCATTTAAAATGATTTCGATTAATAGTTTCAAAGTTGACTTCTATTTCCGTAATTTTTATTTCTCTGGAAGCATTTTCTTTTGAGATATAATTTTTAAAATCAAACTCAAAATAACCGTTTTGAGTTCCCATTGTCAAAATTGTTCCATCGATATTTGAAGAAGTAAAAGCCTTAGCAGTCAACCCTTGCTCTTCATCAACAAGGCGAATGGTTTCGTTTCTGTATATATTCAATCCTTTTTCTGTTCCTATAAATAGATAATCTTTATAACATTCCAAAAATGAAATAGAATTGCCGATTAATTGTGTACGGTCAATTTTCTTAATTATTCTAAAGTTCTTTGAAACATCAATAATAAAAACATCTCCAAATGAATTTGCTATTACAAGTTCTTTCTTATCATTGATTTTGGCTTGGACTAATTCATTTTCTTTCCAAATATTATTGAAATAGTACGAATAAAATTTTCCGTTTTTATAGTTATATAGTCCATTAGATGATGAAAATATATAATATTTATCTCCTAAAGGTAAAATCGAAAAAGCTTCTTTAGGATTGTTTAAATTATTAGGAGGGTATTCCGTAAAAGCGGTATTATTTTTAAAATTATCTACAGTACAAAATCTACCATAAGCAACTTGATAAAGGATTTTATTTACTTTTTCAAAATCAAAAGCACTTACAGAATAAGGGTAATATCCCAAAATTACTCCATCACTTTTTATTTCAAATAAACCGATTGTTGAATTTACCCAAATCACTGAATTAATAACTTTAATTCCTTTTAATTCAAATGCTTCTATACTCGTTTTCGAAAAAGAGGAGAAATATTCATATTCTTTTAAACGTGACTTTGTACGAAAACTATACTGAGCAAAAGCAAAAAACTTTGAATTGTTAATTTCAGTTTTAATTTTGTTTTCATTTAAGAAAGCCAAGCCTTTTTTATGTAAGATTAGCTTAATATTTTGAATATTTGCAAGAGATACAATATCTAACTTTGATTTATTGTAAAATGATGCAGGATAATATTTAATTTGTTGTTTTAAATCAACTTTAAATAATCCCTTGTTTATCGTACCAACATATAGATTATCAGTTTTTGAATCATAATATAAGCTCCAAACCTCAAAACTATCAATTCCAAAAGCATCGTTTAAATTTATAATTTGGTTATTGACAATTTTATAAATTCCACCTGTAGAAAAGTTGATTCCATTTCCTGCAACATAGGTATCACCTCGTTTATCAGTCACAAAATTCCAGAAAACACTACTGCCAAAATGGATATTAGATTCTTTATTTGATAAATAATCCTTTATGCTAATTTTATTAATAGCATTATTTATAACATCACTATGACAAATATAAAGGCTATCCTTTTTTTGATGAATTGAAAATATATCAGGTTGATTATGATTTATCAACGTTATACTTTTTGTTTCTAAGTCAATACGCCAAAAGCCATCATTAAAAGTTCCAAAATAAATTTTAGAATTTATCTCAACAAAATCCATCACTTGAAATAAGTTTCTGCAACCAACAATTTTCTTGTTCAGAATGATTTTATGAGTTTTAATATCTAAAACTGAAACTCCAAATTCAGTTCCTATGTATAAAAGATTCTTGTGAATAAATAATCGCCTAATTTTATCATTAATTAGTCCGTTTTTTTGATTTATGATTGTAAATTTTTTACCATCATAGAAGGTCAAACCTCCACCATGACTACCAAACCACATATTATGATTACTATCTTCTGCAATAGCCCAACAACTATTATGAGCCAGACCATCTGAAGTATAATAATTTTTTACTTCTCCATTTTGCATAGCAGATAATCCATTTGCTGTTCCTGCCCAAAGAATTCCTCGGCTGTCTTTATAAATGGAATATATACTATTATTTGGCAGTCCGTCAATTGAAGAAAAATTCTTTGATGGAAATTGTTGTGAGAAACCTATCTCAACAATAAGAAGCAGAATAAAAAGTAAATTATTTTTTTTGAATGATAGCATTTATAAATTCTTCTTTTTTTCTAACAGATACAGGTAAAGTTTGTCCATTACTTAGTTCCACAAGGAGTTCATTGGCTTTATTAAACCGAATAACATAGTTTAGATTTACTAAATATGATTTGTGGATTCTTTGAAAAAGAGAACTTGGAAGTAGTTCTTCTATGTATTTTAAAGTTTTAGATAGCACAATATTTCTTCCGTCTAAACAAACAATTTTGCAATAATTACTATCTGCTTCGCAATACAATATTGCATTAGTTTTAAGCAACTCAAATCCGTTTTCTGTAGGTAATGCTATCCTGTTATACTCTGAACCACCAGTATCAATATTTTCTAAAAGGACTCTTAACTTTTCTTCTTGCGATGATTTATGCTGTTTCTCATCATATTTCTTTATAGTCTCCAATAAATCAATATAATTAATTGGCTTTAACAAATAATCTAATGCACTGCATTTTATAGCATCAATAGCAAACTCTGAATGTGCCGTTGTAAAAATAACTTCAAATTTTACTTTACTTAATTCCTTAAAAAGTTGAAACCCATTTTTATTAGGCATTTGAACATCAAGAAAAACTAATTCTGGATTATACTTATCAATAGATATAATGGCTTCATCTACACTTTCACATTTTTCAAGAATTAGAAATTTTTGAGGAAAATAACGAACTAAAAGTTTTTCAAGAAACTCTCTTGCGTTGTACTCATCGTCTATAATTATCGTTTTAATCATGTTATAAATGTAAAAAGTTTTATACAATTTTAAGAATTGAATTAGTAAACGTAATGATTTTCCTGGTAAGTGTTTGTATTTCTTTATTAATAGAAACATTTGATACAAGACTAAAAATCCACTAAAAATGCCACATTTTCTGCTATATTTACGCTGAAATTAATAAAGAATAAAAACAAGAATGGCAGACAATAAATTATCACTAGCAACTTTAGAAGCGTGGCTTTGGGATTCAGCAAATATACTAAGAGGAAGTATTGATTCATCCGATTTTAAAAATTACATATTTGGATTGTTATTTTTAAAACGTTCTAATGATGTATTTGAAGAAGAAGTAGAAAACATTATGAAGCGTGATGGTGTTTCTCGTGAAGATGCAGAAGATGAAACTTATTTTCAAATGCCAGTAGAATCACGTTGGGAAACTATTAAAAAAGAAACTGAAAATATTGGAATTGCTTTAGACAAAGCTTTTGCTGGTATTGAACGTGAAAATACTTCACTAGAAGGTGTTATGACTGCTACGAAATTTGGTGATAAAGAAAAACTATCTGACGAATTATTACAACGTCTTTTAAGACACTTTAATCAACATTCATTAAGAAATTCTCATCTCGAATCTAATGATTTGTTAGGTGATGCCTATGAATATTTAATTAAAATGTTTGCAGACGATGCTGGTAAAAAAGGAGGTGAATTCTACACACCTCGTGGTGTGGTACAACTTATTGTACAACTGATTAAACCTGAACCAAAACAAAAAATATATGACCCAACTTGTGGGTCTGGTGGTATGTTGATTGAATCTGCTCGTTATATTGCTGAACAGCCGAATGGAAAAATTGGGAACAATGTAAACGTTTCTTTATTTGGACAAGAAAAAAACCTAGGAACTTGGGCAATTGGTAAATTGAATATGTTGCTCCATAATTTTATGGATGCCGATATTCGAAAAGGTGATACTTTAATTACTCCACAGCATAAAAACGGAAATAACGAATTAGATTTATTTGATAGAGTAATTGCTAATCCTCCGTTCTCGATGGATGGATGGTGGACACCTGCTGAAAACTCAATTGAAGTAAAACTAGATAAGAATGGTAAGGAAAAAAAAGTAACACCTAATTATGCCAAAGTAGTTACAGACCCATACGGAAGATTCCAGTATGGAATACCTCCAAGAGGATACGCAGATTTGGCATTTTTGCAACACATGGTGGCTGTTTTAAAGCAAGATGGAAGAGCGGGTGTTGTTCTGCCTCATGGTACTTTGTTTAGAAGTGGTGCTGAAGGAATGATTAGACAAGGTTTGTTAGAAGCTGATTTGGTTGAAGGCATTATTGGGTTGCCGAGTGCGTTGTTTTACAATACAGGAATACCAGCTTCTATCTGGATTATCAATAAAAACAAAACGGAAGTAAAAAAAGGAAAAGTAATAATTATTGATGCCAGTAATGATTTTAAAGAAGGTAAAAACCAAAATGAATTAGAGCAAAAGCAAATTACTAAAATTGTAAAAGCTTATGACAATTTAACTGAAGTTGATAAATATATGCGAATTGTCAGTATAGATGAATTAGCTCAAAATGATTATAATCTTAATATCACTCGCTTTATTGATACCTCGAAAGTGGAAATTGAGGTTGACATAAAATCTGTCTACCAAAAGCTTTCAGAATTGGAATTAAATGAGAAGGAGATTGATACAAAAATGGATGGATTTTTAAAAGAATTAGGATTATGGGCTTGAATCTAAAAAACATTCCAAATCATTGGGAATTGAAAAAACTTCGAGACGTTTCTAAATTTTCTAATGGCAAAGGTCATGAGCAAACTATTGATGAAAATGGTCAATATATTGTAGTTAATTCAAAATTTATTTCAACTGATGGACAAGTAAGTAAATTTTCAAATCAAAACCTATCTCCTTTAAGTTTTGGAGATATAACTTTGGTTATGAGTGACATTCCTAATGGAAAAGCAATTGCAAAGTGTTTCATTATTGATAAAGACAATAAGTATACATTAAATCAAAGAATATGCTCAATTCAATCAAATAAAGACTGTAATAACAAATTTTTATACTATGTAATAAATAGAAATAGATATTTTTTAGCTTTTGACAATGGTGTTAGCCAAACAAACTTAAGAAGGGATGAAGTATTGGATTGTCCTATTCCACTTCCTCCACTTACAGAACAAAACAAAATTGCTGATATTTTAAGTATCATTGATGATAAAATTGCGATAATAGACCAACAAATTAACCATACCCGAGAACTCAAAAAAGGTTTAATGCAATGTCTACTTACCAAAGGGATTGGGCATACAGATTTTAAAGATTCTTCTTTGGGAATGATTCCTCAAAATTGGGAAGTTGTAGAAGTTGGCGATACTGGTAACATTGTTTCTGGAGGAACTCCTAAAACAGAAAATTTAGATTATTGGGATGGTGAAATAAATTGGATTACGCCAACTGACGTTACTGCACTTAAAGGAAAAAGATTTGTCTATTCAACTAAAAGAAAAATCACAGAATTAGGGCTAACTAATTCAGCTGCAAATTTATTACCAGAAAACTCTCTAATTATTTGCACAAGAGCAACAATTGGTGACTGTGTAATTAACAAAACAAAAATCTCAACAAATCAAGGCTTTAAATCTATTATTCCAAACGTTAATTTTGATGTAGTTTTTTTGTACTATTCTATTTTAAACATAAAGTCAAAATTACTTCAACTTTCGAGTGGTAGTACTTTTTTAGAATTGTCTACAAAAGCTTTCAAAAAAATTGAAATCCTTTCACCTTCAATAGAAGAACAAAAAAAAATAGGAGTTATTTTAAGTTCTGTAGATGAAAAAATAGACGTATTAGTTGAAAAAAAATTGAATTACCAAGAATTAAAACAGGGATTGATGCAACAATTGCTAACGGGGAAAATCAGGGTAAAAGTGTAATATTATGGAAAATGATATTACCAGCATTGAAATATTAATTGGAGAATATGAGGCGTTGAAAATCAATTTTGAGCAAGGGCGAATTGATGAAGACATTCCTAAATATGATTCGCTTCTTGATGATTTTAGTGCTATGAAAAAAGAGTATTATCAGTGGAATCGAAAGGAAGCTGAAAAGTATAATATATTTCATATTTTAAATATTCGTCATGGAGAAACCAAAACTCACACACCTTATTTAATTAATTTATTAAATCCAAAAGCATCACACGCCCAAGGAC